>JAXITL010000033.1:0-19573 GCA_034680125.1 Chitinophagaceae bacterium | reverse complement strand
TTGTTAGGTTCTTATCATTAAAGGTGGTACCATCAGCGATTACTTGAATACCTGCAGCGTAAATACCATGCGTTACATTTTTAATAAAACAACCTGAAATAAAGATACCATCATTGGTGCCCACTTCCGAAGCGGCTAAAGCCAAGGGCGTATTGCTTAAATAAGTACAATTGCCAATGAATATTCCTGTAGAACCATTAGGCGCAATACCCGATGCTGCTGTGGTATTGGTATTGTCGAGTGTAATAAGGGTGTTTAAAATATTGGCTTTCTTCGTACCTGTGTCTTTATTGTATTTGACAATAGCGATACCGCGCTCCATCATGGCTGTTGCCGTAGTATTAGACGCAGACTCCCTAAAATCAAAGTTCTGAAGGGTTACATAGTTAGGCCCTTGAATAGTAAAAATGGCATCATTCGAACCAGCGCCAGTTTGCGCAGTAATCACGCGTTTAGCACCATTAATCGTTAAGGTCTGCGTAGCACTCAATGAAATATTCAAAGTAGATGAACCCAATACATAACCACCAGTGGGAGCCGTCTCATTAGAAGAACAATTAATAACTGTAGTACCTGAAATACCAAAATTGTTTAATTGTGTCACCGCCTGCGCTAAAGTGAATGGACCCGCTGGCAACTTAGGCAAATTAACAATACCAGATAAGGCTTGACCACGCGAATCAACTCCCAAAAGCAGCGTCAATAAAAGGATTGAGGTAAATATTTTTTTCATAGAGATAATATTTTTATTCGCTTTTTACTAGACCGAAAAATTGTTATAAAACCTATTTATTTGAAAAAAAGAAATTTTATAACAAACTTTTGTAACGCAAAGTAAGCATTATTTCTAATAAAACAAAAAAGAGGACAGTATAAACGAGAAAATCCGGAAAACAGCATTGGGGGTTTTAAACAATTCACAATTGTTTAATTTGAGCCGGCAAGCACCAGCACTATTTCACCTTTCGGAGGATTTGCTTCAAAATGAGCATAAAGTGTAGACAAAGAGCCACGACGCGTTTCTTCAAATTTTTTTGAAATTTCGCGTACCACGGCCGCCTCTCTTTCTTCGCCCAGAAACGAGACGAGTTCCTTTAATGTTTTTACAAGTCTGTGTGGCGATTCGTAAAAAACTACGGTGCGCTGTTCATCAACAAGCGCTTTCATAGCAGTCTGCCGTCCTTTTTTTACAGGCAAGAACCCTTCAAAAACAAACTGACTACAAGGCAAGCCCGACTGAACCAATGCCGGCACAAAAGCCGTTGCGCCGGGCAAGCAAGTTACTTTAATATCGTTTTTAGCACATTCGCGCAACAACAAAAATCCGGGATCGGAAATACCTGGTGTGCCCGCATCTGTAATGAGCGCAAAAGTTCGACCAGCAAGCATTTGGTCCACTAAATGTTGGACAATTTTATGTTCGTTGTGCTGATGATAAGGGGTAAGCGGCTTATTAATTTGGTAATGTTTCAACAAAAAGGAGCTGGTGCGTGTGTCCTCACACAATATCACATCCACTTGTTGCAATATTTCTACTGCACGATAGGTCATATCGCCAAGGTTGCCTACCGGTGTTGGTACAAGAAAAAGCTCCACTAAAAATGAGGTATAAATTATCCTTCGGTGATCGTGATGTCAAAAGCTTCCATCACTTGGTTCGCTAACAGTTTTTTGCAGGCATCGGCAACCACATTTTCGGCTTCTGCTTTGTCTTTTGCCTCTACTGCAAGCGTGATGTGTTTACCCACACGCACATGTTGAATTTGGCTAAGGCCAAGGTTGTGTAAGCTACTGTTTACAGCCTTTCCCTGTGGGTCAAGCAATTCTTTCAGTGGCATAATATTGATGTGAGCAGTGTATTGCATTGTATCGTTTTTTTATGGTTATCCTTATGTCCGAGCCGCGAAATTATGGCTTTTGTATTCTGTAATCTAAAATTTTTTATGGGGTCGACTTTTGTCTTTCCTTCAACTATTCAGGCAGTTTATCCTCAGCATTGACGAAGGGCAGCGACAACATTCGTCAATTCTTCGCCTGATTGAGCCTATTGACTATAACTGTTTCAAGGCAGCATCGATGCGCCCGACCGTTTCTGCTTTCCCAATTTGCTCGGCAATGGCAAATACGCCTGGGCCAAATTTGCCCCCAACCAACATCACGCGTAGAGGCAACATCGCTTCGCCTTTCTTTATGCCCGATTCGGCAATCGCTCCATTAAATATTTCTTCTATGGCATCGTGATTCCAATCGGTAGCGGCGCTCATTTTTTGCGCCAGCAATACAAAAAACTGTTCAATAGTATCATTCCACTTTGCTTGTATCGCAGCGGTATCAATGGTTTCGGGGCGAACAAAAAAGAAACTTGCTTGCTCCCAAAATTCGCTCAATAAATGCAAGCGCTCTTTTACCAAACCGATAACCGCTGCCAGCTTAGCATGATCAATGCTGATGTTTTTATCAGCGACAAATGGTTGAACCAGTGCAGCCAATCGAACATTGTCTGTCTTTTGGATATATTGTTGATTAAACCACTTGGCTTTTTCATAATCGAATTTTGCACCAGCTTTGTGCACCCTGTCGATAGAGAAGTGTTGCACTAATTCGTCCATTGTAAAGAGCTCTTGCTCCATACCCGAATTCCAACCTAGCATAGCCAACATATTGGTAAAGGCTTCGGGTAAAAATCCACGCTCACGGAAACCTGTTGTTTGTTCCATACTACGAGGGTCTGTCCAATCCATTGCAAAGACAGGAAAACCCAGCCGATCACCATCGCGCTTACTTAGCTTACCATTTCCATCGGGCTTCAATATCAGCGGAAGGTGCGCCCATTGTGGCATTGCCGCTTCCCATCCCAAATATTTCCACAACAACAAATGCACCGGCGCGCTGGGCAGCCACTCTTCTCCGCGAAATGCATGAGAGATGTTCATTAAATAATCATCTACAACAACGGCAAGATGATAGGTGGGCATGCCATCTGCCTTGAGCAATACTTTATCGTCTACCAAATTAGTATCAAAACTCACTTCTCCCCGTATCATATCGGTAAACACTAATGTTTCGTTTTCGGGCATTTTGATACGGATAACATGCGGGGTATGGCTTGCCAACAAAGCGTCTACTTCTTCTTTTGTAAGGGTCAACGAATTGCGCATGAACTTACGTGTGCGGCTATCGTACTGAGCGCTATGGTGTTCGGTTTTATATTTTTCTCGCATCGCCTCAAGGTCTTCCGGGGTGTCAAAGGCAATATAGGCATTGCCTTGCTCCACCAATTGATGCGCATATTGTGCGTACATGGGTTTACGTTCGCTTTGGCGATAGGGGCCAAAAGCTCCGGGCTTAATCGGACTCTCATCTGGCTGAATGCCACACCAGTCAAGGCATTGCATAATGTACTCTTCGGCACCTGCCACAAAACGGCTTTGGTCGGTATCCTCAATACGCAAGACAAAGTCGCCTCCATGATGGCGAGCAAATAGATAGTTGTACAATACGGTGCGAACACCGCCTAAATGCAATCCGCCAGTAGGGCTTGGTGCAAAACGAACTCTTACTTTATTGTTACTCATAAGCTGTGCAAAGGTAAAACTTTAATGTACTTGAAAGAGGAATAATTGCCGACAAGGAAAATGCCCATAAAAGATAAAGCGCCCACATCGAAGCTTGCTTTTTGTCGTCAAAATTTGGCTTTTGTCCTGAAAATCATGAGCTAGCATTATTGAAACTATTGCAACAACAATAACAAAGGGCATTTCTTAACTTGCAAGTCATAAAGTGCCGCACGAAAACCTTACTTTTACCTTTATTATTCTCCTTTTATAATCTTGTGAAATAGTGAAATTTAAATCTTTTCTTGCCAAGCCTTATGCAGCTGTTATTCAAAAAAAGGTGCGCAAGAACATGCTCCATGCAATTGAAGACCAAGAAAGCATTTTTGCAGCACAAGTAAGAAACGGCAAGAATACGCTCTTTGGCAAAGACCATAGCTTATCTCAAATAACAAACTATACTGAGTATATAGACGCAGTGCCTATCCGCGATTACGAAGGCATAAAGGAATATATTGACCAAATAAAGTCGGGTACCGAAAATGTTTTATGGAAAGGGAAGCCCATGTATTTTGCCAAAACTTCTGGCACTACAAGTGGCACCAAATACATACCCATTACCAAAGACTCTATCGACAACCATATAGACACAGCTAAATATGCCTTGCTCAACTACATGGCGGAAACGGGTAAGCCCGATTTTGCAGATGGAAAAATGATTTTCCTTTCCGGATCGCCAACCCTCGATCGAGTAGGGGGCATCCCTACAGGAAGGCTTTCCGGCATTGTCAACCATTTTGTTCCCGGTTATTTACGCAAAAACCAAATGCCCTCCTTCGAAACAAACTGCATTGAAGATTGGGAAACTAAATTGGGCAAAATTGTTGCCGAAACGAGCCTTCAAGATATGCGCCTGATTAGTGGCATTCCCCCTTGGATGCAAATGTATTTTGACTGGCTCAGCGAAGCCAACAATGGCAAAAAAATCATAGAGCTTTTTCCTAAGCTTCAAGTAATTGTGCACGGTGGCGTTAATTTTGAACCCTACCGCGCCAAGTTGATGGAAAGCATTGGGAAGAACATAGACACGGTTGAGACCTTCCCCGCATCTGAAGGTTTTTTCGCCTTTCAAGACAGCCAAGAAGAAGAAGGCCTTTTATTAAATACAAACTCCGGTATCTTTTTTGAATTTATACCCGCTGGAGAAATTTTCAACGAAAAACCCAAGCGGCTCCGTTTGACAGACGTAAAATTGGGTGAGAATTATGCCCTCATCATTAATAGCAACGCTGGCCTCTGGGGCTATAACATTGGAGACACCGTAAAATTTGTAAGCCTAGAACCCTATCGTATAGTGGTTACAGGCCGTATCAAACATTTCATTTCGGCATTTGGCGAACATGTTATTGCCGAGGAAGTAGAGCACGCCATGCGTATAGCCTCCAAAGAACACAACGCTCAAATTATAGAATTTACCGTAGCGCCCATGATTCAAGCTCCAGATGGATCTTTACCCTACCACGAGTGGCTTATTGCCTTTGAGCAAGAGCCAGAGAATCTATCGAGCTTTGCACTCAGCATAAACAATGCCCTACGTGCAAAAAATGTCTATTATGACGACCTCATACGTGGGGGCATCCTACAAAACATTCGAATCACCGTATTACAACCAAAGGCATTTATTGAATACATGCGTAGTATTGGAAAACTCGGGGGACAAAACAAAGTACCACGACTAAGCAACGACCGCATGCTTGCTGAGGGTTTAATTGCCTTGGCAAATAGATAGATCCAAGGGGGTTTCCAAACCGTATCCCTAAACTCGCCATAGCACTTTAATGCGGCCCCTTTTGCGAAAACACAAGCTCCAATATAGCACATAACAAAAAGCCCAAAACAAATGTTTTGGGCTTTTTGTTATTCGTTATTTCTTTAGTATTAATTTTTACCTCTCGGGCAAGTTGTCTGCCAATAAGTACGTGTATTACCTGAAGCTCTGAGGTAAATAGCTATCGTAATATTTCCAAACCAGTACCAATCATTCGAACGGCTATCACCGCGCTTAAAACCGTAATCTACATAGCTTTGTCCATTACCATTCCCATCCTCATTCCATCCAGCGGCTTTATTGCCTCTGTAAGAAAGCTGTACAGCTTGGGCACCTTTATACTTTGACAAGGTGTCTAGGTTAACATAAGACTTACTAACATCATCAAGATAGTCGGTAGTAGTAGGGCGGAAGCCCATTTCAGCACTAATCACTAAGGTTTTGTTTACCAGAAATTTCATACCTGCACCAAAAGGAAAAGACACATTCACATTGGAATAAGGTTTTCTATCTGGATAAATAGGCAATCCTTGTCCTTCAGTGCTTAGGTGCTTCAGAAAAACTTTCTCCCCATTCATGCCATTTGTAAAAGGGTTGCTATAAAAGACGCCAACACCAGCAAAAACATAAGGGCTGACGCGTGAACGCACAAGGTCTATAGGCCAAAAATTATACTCAAGGCCCGCATGGGCTTCGATAATACGGGAAGTAAAATTAAGATTGCGTAGGTAATTTGCTTTAATATCAGAAAGGCTATCAGCACCAGAAATGGTAGTATATGTGGCGCCAAAACGCAAACCAACGCGGGGCGTCATAAACATTTTATAACTAGCGCCAACCAAAGGGTGATGTCCCGAAGATGTAAAAAGCTTGTCTTGCAAGTCACCAGTATAATTGCTTACACCAAAGGTCAGTCCTGCTTCGTGGTGCTTTTGAGCCTGTGTAATAGCAGGCAAAAGAAGCGCAAGTGAAAGTATATATCGTTTCAAGACAGAAAATTTTTGAAGTTTTAACGCTGTAAGATAAAACGAAAAAGATGAAAACAAAAGAAAATGCAAATTTTTTTGCGCATTCTCTTGTTTTCAACCTTTGTAGATAAGCAAAAAAGACCTGGTCTAGGCCTATTGAATACCGAGATTTCCCTCTTCGTCCACAATCAATTCTGTTTCGGACAAAGCTACTTGAGCATCAAGCACACTGGAGGGGAGAACCATTTCTATATTTAACTCTTTCAGCTGTGGAAGCTGTGTAGGCGAATTGATACCTAAATAATCCATAAAGTGTCGCGAAACACTATACAATAAGGGCTTGCCAACGGCATCTTCGTTACGACCAACAATTACAATAAGCTCCTTTTCTAGTAATTTTTGAATAGAATAGTCAGCACTTACGCCCCGTATAAATTCAATATCACTTTTGGTAATAGGCTGTTTGTACGCAATTATAGCCAGTGTTTCCATTGCCGATGCCGAAAGCTTTTTAATGTGCTTATCGCCATTAAGTTGCAGTACCGTTTTGTGAAATTCTTTTTTGGTTAAAAACTGGAAACCGCCACCAATTTCACGCAATTCAAATGGATAAAAATCGGTGGAATACTTTTCGCGCACAGCTTCAATGCCGGCCAAAACGCGCTCTGGCTCTATTATTTCCTCAATAGTTTGACTAATGTGCTCAACTAGTTCTACTTGGGTAATAGGGCGTTCACTTGCAAATATGAGGGCTTCAACATGAAGCATTAATTGATCGAGTACCATGGTTTCTATTGCTTTAAAATCAAGTCGAAAATAAGACAGCTTTTGGACTGCCCTCCGGAAAGAAATGCACAGCTGTGGGTAATTAAATTAGCGCCTCCACAACAGGCGCTAATAAGTGATAATTAGGCTTTTGTTAAAAAAGAAGGGGCGACAAAAGGGCTTTGGATTTTCTTTTAACAAAATAAATAGCACAAAGCCTCCCTTTTTTATAAAGAAGACTAGAAACAGTGTTAATTTTTTCGCAACTTTGCGAAGATTAATTTCCGACAAAAAAATCGCCGAAACAAGGCAAAACATATTTTATGGGTTTATTTAGTTTTTTGACACAAGAAATCGCTATCGACTTGGGCACAGCGAACACTTTAATTATTCATAACGACCAAGTGGTGGTCGATGAGCCTTCTATTGTAGCCAAAGACCGAACGACTAATAAAATAGTGGCCGTGGGCAAAAAGGCGATGATGATGCACGAAAAAACCCATGACAATTTAAAAACCATCCGCCCCTTACGCGATGGTGTAATTGCAGATTTTGATGCGGCAGAAAGTATGCTCCGCGAGTTTATCAAAATGGTCACCCCAAAGAAATCGCTATTTCCACCGAGCTGGAGGATGGTCATTTGTATTCCATCGAGCATTACCGAAGTGGAGAAACGTGCTGTGCATGACTCTGCTGAGCGTGCGGGTGCCAAGGAGGTTTATATGATACACGAACCCATGGCAGCCGCTTTGGGTATTGGTATCGACGTTGAAGAGCCAACAGGCAATATGATTATTGACATCGGGGGGGGCACAACAGGCATTTCTGTAATTGCCTTGGGCGGCATCGTTTGCGACCAGTCTGTTCGTATTGCGGGCGATGAATTTACCAATGATATAATGGAAGCTATGCGCCGATACCACTCTTTGCTGATAGGAGAGCGCACCGCCGAGCAAATTAAAATTCACGTGGGCTCTGCCCTGAAGGACTTAGAAAATGCCCCCGACGATATCGCGGTGAATGGTCGCGACTTGGTAACAGGTATTCCGAAACAAATAATGGTGAGCTATCAAGAGGTGGCAGAAGCCTTAGATAAATCTTTATTTAAAATTGAAGAGGCCATCTTAAAAGCACTGGAAAGTACACCTCCAGAATTAGCTGCCGATATTTACCGCAGAGGTTTATACCTTACTGGCGGAGGGGCATTGTTGCGCGGACTTGACCGCAGAATTTCTCAAAAAATAAAACTGCCTGTTCAAGTAGCCGAAGACCCACTACGCGCGGTTGTGCGTGGCACAGGCTTGGCGTTAAAAAACATCACCAAGATGTCCTTTTTGATGCGATAATTTTGCTTTGGCAAGTCTTCTTTTTCAATAAAACATTTTCTTGTCTCTACTTTTTAGCAAACACTTTCCTTGCGCGTCCTTATTTCTTTTATTCAACGATTCTTCACCCTTATTCTATTTATAGGGTTAGAGTTGTTGTGCATGGTAATGATTGCCAAAACCAATAACCTTCAAGGAAATGAGGTAATGAATTCCGCCAATCTGTTTGTAGCATTTTGGTATAAAAAGCAATCTGGCGTACGTCATTATTTTGGGCTTCACCGAATGAATGACAGCTTGCTCAACGAAAACACTAGATTAAGACAACAACTTTCAAAACAAACAGAATTTGACTTGCTCAATGACAGCTCGGTTAAGCAAAGCATTGTGTTAAGCGACTCGACACATCGCATACAATATGCCCATTACACCTATCTAAAAGCAAGGGTAGTCAACAACTCTGTCAATGCCGCGTCCAATTTTATTACCATCAATAGAGGATCGAAAGACGGTATAGAAAAAAACATGGCGATTGTGTCAAGCGCTGGAATTGTGGGAAGAGTGGTCAATGTTTCGGCTCATTTTGCGACTGCATTATCTGTGCTCAACACCAAACAAAGATTGAGCGCTAAATTGTCAGATGGCACTACCAGTTTCGTCTATTGGGAAGAAGGCTCTAGCCCTGATGAACTATTTATGAAAATAACACAGGCCGAAATCAACATCAAAAAAGGGGACAGCATTTTGACAACAAGCTATTCTACATTGTTTCCTGCAGACATGCTGGTAGGTAGGGTAGAAAAAGTATTTGTAATCAAGAAAGACAATTCACGAATTGTACACATCAAGCCTGCCACTAATTTTCGCAATATGCAATACGTATATGCCATTAAAAACGACTATATGGAAGAGCGCAGAAAACTAGAGGACACTACCGAGCAAGCACTAAAACAAGCACAACAAAAAAAATGAGCCAGTATGCCAGATACTTAGCACAGTTTTTTTTACTGCTGCTATTTCAAGTTTTAATTTTGAACAATGTCGCATTGTTTTGGTGGTCGCAGCCAAAAGGCTTCCCCGTCTTTACACCATACTTATATCCATTATTTATTTTATTGCTACCCTTTGAAGCTCCTGTATGGCTATTGCTCCTTATTGGTTTTGTATGTGGGAGCATTGTGGATGCCTTCATGAACACACCCGGCATGCATGCTTTTGCTATGGTGCTGATTGCCTATTTGCGCACGAATGTTTTATCTGCACTCCTTCCCAAAAATATGAAGGAGTATAACCAGCTTTCGCCCTCTGTAAAAACAATGGGCTGGCCGCCCTTCCTCACTTATAGCGCCTTTCTTATACTCATTCATCATGCCGTTTTTTTTATTATCGAACTATGGAGTTTTAATAATTTTGGCTATTTAATCCTTAAGATTTTTGCCTCTACATTAACCACCATGCTGCTTATTGCTGTATACCTATTGCTCTTTTCGCATAGGGCAAATGCACAACGATAAGAGCCATTGCAGAACAGGGGCCCTAATTCTTTTATCAGTATTTTACCAAAAAAAAGAATAGAATTGGCTGTATTTTTTTAGCTTTGACCTTTCAACAGTTTTTATTTTCAGACTTTTATTAATGGCGGTTACTAACAAATCTAAAGCGTCTTACACTTTTTCCATTATTGGCGTTTCGCTGGTGTTGTTTCTATTGGGCACTATGGGCTGGATTGTTATAAATGGAAGCAGCCTTGCGCAGGTAGTCAAAGAAGGCATGGCCGTACAAATAGACTTCCATGACAACGTTAAAGATGAAAGCGTGGCTCAGTTAAAAGCCGTTGTAGACAAGCAACCCTTTACCAAAAAAAGCAGAATTATTACCAAAGAGGAAGCCTTGAAAATGCAAAGCGAACTAGAGGGCGAAGATGTATCGAGCTTTCTGGGCTTCAACCCCTTGTTTTCAAGCATCGAGCTTAACCTCCACCAAGAATACGTAAACAAAGACAGCATTGAAAAAATCAAGCAGTTTATCGAACAAAGCAATGTGGTTAATCGGGTAAGCTATCCCAAAACCATCGTGCACCAAATGAACGACAACTTGCGCAAATTGAGTATTATTCTAGCCCTCATTTCTATTGTACTCATTATTGTAGTAATTGTTCTTATTGACAATACGGTGCGCTTAGCCATGTTCAGTAATCGTTTTTTAATTAAAACCATGCAAATGGTTGGGGCTACACGTTGGTTTATTTCTAAGCCCTTCGACCAACGCGCATTAATTAATGGGCTGATAAGTGGTGTCTTGGCTGTTATTGGATTGCTATTGGTAAAGTCGGCCGCAGAGGCTAGCGTGCCCGAACTGAAAGCGCTGAACAACCCTATGCTTCTTGTGCTGTTGATGTTTTCTATGATCATTGGTGGCATACTCATTTCTTTAGTGAGCACACATAGGTCTGTTATTAAGTACCTCAAGGTTACAGTAGATGACCTTTATTGATTTCTTTTTTAAACCCAACTTCTTAAAAAAACTATTTCAAGATGAGCAATAACTCAAAACAAGACTTCCTTTTTGACAAGAGCAATTATAAGTGGATGCTGATTGGGGTAGCCTTTATTTTGCTAGGACTCTTATTAATGGCTGGGGGCAAAAGCCCTGACCCGCACAAATTTAATTATGATGAAGTATATAGCTTCCGTAGGATTACGCTGGCACCTATTATGATTTTAATAGGCCTAGGTATCGAGGTATATGCCATTATCAAAAAAGACAAATAAGGCCTCTTCAAATTTGCCTTATCAGAGCGCAGCTATTGTGATAGCTGCGCTCTTTTTTGTGGCAAGCTCTTGTTCTTTTGTTAGCGTTTATTAAATTTTATCGTTATTTCAATTTTTGTTGCTAATTTGTAACCCTAAATAATCATTTATATGAAGTTATTCAAACAGTTTTTGGCATTTATATGTCTAATGCTACCCCTTTTGGCTCTAGCACAAAACGAAAAGATACCCCTTGATAGCAAGGTCAAGACAGGCCAACTACCTAACGGATTGAAGTATTATATCATCCAAAATAAAAAGCCCGAAAAGAAAATTGAACTCCGCATGGTGGTGAATGCGGGAGCCATCCAAGAAGATGAGGACCAACTGGGTTTAGCACATTTAATGGAGCACATGAACTTCAACGGTTTAAAAAACTTCCCCAAAAACGAAGTAGTCCATTACCTGCAAAGCATCGGCGTAGAATTTGGTGCCGACTTGAATGCCTACACTAGCTTTGACGAAACCGTCTACATCTTACCCATCCCTGCAGAAGACAAGAAGAAAATTGACCAGGGCTTTCAAATCATTGCCGATTGGAGTGGCGCAGCCTTATTAGAAAACGAAGAAATAGATAAAGAACGCAACGTGGTATTAGAAGAAAGCCGCTTAGGAAAAGGTGCTGACGACAGAATGATGAAAATATGGTTGCCCGAATACATGAATGGCTCGCGTTATGCACAACGCTTACCTATTGGCGATGACAACCTTTTGAAAAACTTTAAGCATGATGTCATTAAGCGATTTCACCGCGATTGGTATCGACCTAACCTACAAGCCGTAATGGTGGTAGGAGATATAGACCCTGCCGAAGCCGAACGTTTGATCAAAGAAAAATTCAGCGGCTTTAAAAACCCTGCAAATCCAAGACCACGTCCAGAGTACTATGATGTGCCCGAACGCACAAGCAGCAAAGCAATGGTGTTGAGCGACAAGGAGTCGCCCTATACGGTAGTACAAATCATTGGTAACAACAAAAGAAAAACGGCGGCCACTACAACAGCAGAATACCTTGAAGACACCAAGCAGTCTTTGTTTAACGCTATGATGTCTGCTCGTTTCGACGAACTGAAAAACACATCTAAGCCTCCCTTCATCTTCAGTTTTGGAGGCATCCAAGGCGGATGGGCACGCGGATGGGAAAACTTTCAATTATTTGCAGTGTGTGGCAATGATAAAATCAAAGACGCTACCGAGGCCTTGATAAAAGAGTCTTTGAAAGTTAAGAAATTTGGTTTTACTGCGGCCGAACTTGACCGCGCTAAAGCCGCTACCATGGCCAACTACGAGAGAATGTATAATGAGCGAGACAAGACAGAGTCGAAAATTCGTGTAGATGAATTGGTACGACACTTCCTTACCAACGAACCGGCACCAGGAATCGAATGGGAATACAATCTGATGAAAAACAATTTATCCAAAATCACTCTGGAAGAGGTCAACAAAATCAAGGAAGAAATCGGAATTGACAAAACCTACTTTGCTTTGGTAACAACCAAAACAGCTGACAAATTGCCCACAGATGCCGACCTAAAATCTTATGTAGACAATAGTTTAAAATCAGAAGTGGAGGCCTATGCAGAAAAAGCATTGCCTTCAAAACTATTGGCAAAAGAGCCTATAGCAGGCAAGGTAATCAAAGAAGAAAAAGACGCAAAAATTGGCAGCACAACTTGGACTTTAAGCAATGGCGCAAAAGTAACCTTTAAAAAAACGGACCTGAAAAACGACGAGATTGTTTTCTCCGCTTATCGATTCGGAGGATCTTCACTCTATACGGGTAATGACTTTCAAAGTGCCGACTACTGCAATAATGTTGTAGACGAAATGGGTTATGGTGCATTTTCGAATACCGATTTGCAAAAATTCTTAACCGGAAAAACCGCATCCGTTGCTACCATCATGGACTTAAACACGGAAATGGTCAATGGTCGCTCTAGCATCAAAGATTTCGAAACGGCACTTCAATTATTGCATTTAAAATGTACCGTTCCGCGCGTTGACGCCACAGCTTTTGAATCGTTCAAAAACCGACAAATGCAAATGATTGCACAAATGAAATCAGATCCCCAAAGTTATTTTGGAGACACGCTCAACAACTTTATGTATGGCAATAACCCAAGGATGAAACAAATTCCAGCGCAAAGCGATTTTGATGCCATCAACCTCAACAATGCAATGTCGTTTTACAGCAAGCGCTTTGCATCTGCTAATGGAATGAACTACTTTTTTGTAGGTAGCATTCCTGAGGCAACATTTAAAGGTTTAGTAGAGCGATATATTGGCGGATTGGGCAAAGAAGATGTCGGCAACAAGAGCAAAGACTTAGGAATAGAGCTGGTTAAAGGCGACAATAAGTTTACTGTAAAAGTAGGGGACGAACCGAAAAGCATGGTCAACGAAATGAGCTATTTTAATACACCCTACAACCAACAGGATGAGCTTGTTTTGGCTATGTTGAAGGAGGTGATTGACAACAGAATTACCGATATTATTCGCGAAAAAATGAGTGCAATCTATGGTGGCGGTGTTGGCTTACGTTTGTCTAAATATCCTAAGGAACGCTTTATGATGCAAAGCTATTTGCCTTGCGGGCCCGAGAATGCAGAGAAAGTTCAAATAGCTTTTTGGGAAATCATAAACGACACCAAAAAAGCAGGAAATATTCAGGCTGAAGAATTGGCAAAGGCAACAGAAACGGCTATTCAAAAATTCAAAGCAGGCAAACAAACAAATGGCTTTTGGTTAGGCACTTTAAGCAAATACCAACAATATGCTTTGCCAACAGAAAACATCAACAATTATGAAGCGCGTGTAAAAGCGATAAGCCCGTCAATGCTTACCGAAGCTGCCAATAAATACCTTAACGCAACCAATGTTTTGCATGCACTAATGATGCCTGCATCAAGTGCTCAGAAATAAACAATCTGAACAGTTGTTTCTCAATAAAAAGGGGCTACATCAAATTATTGATGTAGCCCCTTTACCTAAATAGCCTAAATGTCTTCTGATTACAATGGCCTTTTTGCTGAATTTATCAGTCGCTACTGAATCCTAATCTTAATTGGCAATCCCTGGTGCTTTTCGTGTCAAAGCACCCTATAGGACAATTAGGGCATGCCCCAGGGCAATTGAATTTTCTTTATTGCAAAGGCTTAAGAAATAAGCATTTTAAATCCTACGCCGTGGATGGTTTGTATTTCAATGCCCTCTTGGCCTTTGATATACTTGCGCAACTTGGTGATAAAAACATCCATGCTGCGACCCAGGAAATAGTCATCCTTGCCCCATATCTCCATCAAGATGTCTTCCCTTTTGAGCACAGAATTACAGTGCTGATAAAAATAGCGGAACAACTCTGCCTCGCGCTGGGTAAGCTGAGTAGTATCCGTGGCGGTCTTGAGCAATAGGTTTTTGTAATCAAACTGCAAGGAACCAATGATGACGGGACCACTCAAATGCTCTTGCTTTTTCTGTGTGCGTTTTAAGAAAACCTCCATACGCAACATCAACTCTTGCATGTTAAATGGCTTTGTAATATAGTCATCGGCACCTTTTTGAAAGCCTGCAATTTTGGCCTCATCACTTCCCATGGCTGTAAGCATCAAAATGGGGACAGTCTTGTTTTTCTTGCGAATTTGGGCTGCCAACGCTAAACCATCTTTCTTGGGCAACATTACATCGAGCAGACAAATATCAAAGGTGTTGCGCATAAATTGTTGCCATCCCGTCTCGCCATCAACACAATACACGACCTCATAGCCGCCTTCTTCAAGGTTGTCTTTTACAATAAAAGCAATAGAAGGGTCGTCTTCTACCAACAGTACTTTTGCTTTTGGATGGGGCATTGCAATTTGATTTATCGGGTACTCGGAAAACTTACAGTAAATATAGTGCCTTTTGATATTTCGCTAGAGAAGGAAACTTTACCAAAATGCAATTGGGCTATACTCTGGACATAGTTAAGCCCTAAGCCAAAACCCTTTACATTATGCACATTGCCTGTGGGCACGCGGTAAAACTTTTTAAACAAATGACGATGATATTTCTTGTCGATACCAATTCCGTTGTCTTCAATATTAATCACAATTTTACCTTGTCGCTCCCTTAGGTCAATGATGATATCAGGCGCCTTGTCGCAGTACTTAATAGCATTGTCTACTAGATTGCTAATTAGGCTTGTTAAATGAAGCCTATCGCCCTGCATGGTGATTGTTGCAGCAGGCATTTGCAGTAAAATATGACCTCTTTTATTCGCTATTAGATGCTCAAAACTATCTTTTACGGTGTGCATTATTTCTTGCCACACAATTGCTTCTTTCTGCAACACCATCTTCCCTTTGTCAGACTGAGCCATTTGCAACACCCGCTCTACCTGTGCACTTAATTGCGAACTTTCTTTTAAAATAATATCGGCATAACTTCTCAATCGATGAGGCTTATGAATAATATCTTCGTCGCGCAAAACGGTCGCGCTCATTTGTATAGAGGCCAAAGGCGTTTTGAGCTCATGGGTCATGTTATTAACGAAGTTTTTTTGCACTTCACTTAATCTTTTTTGCTTCAAAATGATAAACAACAAATAGCCCAAAAATCCAATGACACAAATAAGCACCGCTGAGGAAATAAACCAAAGGCTAATTTGCGAAGTGAGTAATTGTTGGCGATAAGGAAAATAAACGCCGAAGTAATAATTTTCTCTTTTGATATTTGGAAATTCTACCAACTTAAAGGGCCTTTTGTCACCCCCAGCCACTTGCACCCAGTCTTGATAATTTACTTTTTCACTCATACAATCGTATAAGCCAAACTGAAAATCTGTGACCAAGTTTTGCTGTGCAAAAGCAGCTTCAAGATAGTGCTGCAATATCTTTTGCTCGACAAAAACATTAATTTGAACCACATAGTAATCGTCGGTAATTTTCTCTACAGGACTATAATTGGGCAGCTGCACTTCTTTCAAAGTCATTACATCTTGAGCCACTTTGGACAAGGCCTTATTCACATTGAAATTAAACTCCGTTTCTTGTAAAGTGTAGGCCCGCTTTACCCAATAACTTTGGGTAATGATAATGCCCGCTGACACGACAAGCGCCAAAACCATGATCAATCTTATAGAGGCATTTTTCATGGGGTTTATTTCAATTTAATTCTGTCCTTATTTAGTGCTAAAAAGCTATCCCAGCTTTGCTTTTTTCCACTCCCTTTTTTTAGGGGCACTTCGCCTTTTGAAAGCAGGGGATTTTTCATTTGATAGTGATGACACAGCGCAACAGCCACCGCATCGGTAGCATCCATAAATTCAGGCCTTTCTTCGAAATCGAGTATCCGCTGCAACATAGACCAGACTTGTTCTTTGCTGGCAGCACCCTTGCCTGTAATGGATTGTTTTACTTTTCGAGGCGCATATTCAATGGCCTCTAAATCGTGCATCATCGCTGCCGCAATAGCCACACCTTGTGCGCGCCCTAACTTGAGCATACTTTGTACATTTTTCCCAAAGAAAGGAGCTTCAATAGCCACTGCCGAAGGTTTATGTGCTTTAATAAGCATTTCCATTTTTTTGAAAATGAGGGACAAGCGCTCTGGGTGATTTTTATACTTCGACAAATGAAGCACGCCCATTTCTACAAGGCTAATTTTTGCGTTATCGACCGAAATCAACCCATAGCCCATAACTAATGTTCCGGGGTCAATGCCTAAAATAATTTGGGGTTTATCTTTCAAAATAGCGCTGCGATAAGTGGTTCAAATGTACCAAATATTCAAGCAAAAAACCTTATCAAAACCCGATTCGGGGAATTGCATTTTTGATAAAGGAATGTTATCAATTAGACATTTCTGAAGTGCGCATAAACTTTCGAGATAATATTGCATCTCCTCTTGGTCACAAAAACTTTTAGTTGATTAAATGAAAATCGTAAAAAAGGCATGGCTACTTCTGCTGTTCTGCTGGGCTAAAGCCCAAGCACAAACAGATTTTTGCAACACCCAAAACACCAGCTTTAAAAATGGCGAACGCATTGTGTTTAAAGTGTATTACAATATGAACCCCTTTTGGATACATGCCGGAGATGCACAGTTTGTGGTAAACAGCGAATTACTCGAAAACAAAAAGGTATTCCATATTACAGGTATTGGCAAAACAGCCAAATCCTATGATTGGTTTTTTAAAGTAAACGATAAGTATGAAAGCATTATTGATCAAGAAACACTTTTGCCTCATCGCTTTATCCGCAATGTAAACGAAGGTGGATTTAGGATATACAATTATGTTAGCTTTAACCACGCTATTGGAAAAGCAGTGAGCACCAATGGCACTTTCGCTATACCCCATTGCGTACAAGATGTTTTATCCGCAATATATTTTGCCCGCAACATAGACTACAACCAATATAAGCCTGGGGCAAAAATCCCCTTTTCAATGTTCCTAGACGACAAAGTTTATGAACTATATATTCGCTATGTGGGCAAACAAGAAATAGAAACTAAATATGGGAGATTTAGAGCGATCAAAATAATGCCTTTACTGATAGATGGCACTATTTTTAAAGGTGGTGAAAAAATGACCGTTTGGGTAAGTGACGATGCCAACCACATACCGGTGCGCATCGAAAGCCCCATATTAGTAGGAAGCATAAAAGTGGACATGATGGGCTACGAAAACCTCAACAACCCCTTTACATCCCTCATTAGCAAAAAGAAATAAACGCCAATCCTATTGGTTGTCGTATTTCGGTTGCAAGGTTTGAATTTTGGGGGCCACAGTGCCCGTATCAAAAGGCATCTTAGCCTGCTTTTCTTTTATCCGCAACTGCCTTCCAGTGCTGTCTTCGTCGGCATAGGCTTTATTATCGCCGTAATTACTGCTCAATTTTTTGGGCGTACAGGCTATTAGGCCCGCGTTTAAAATCATAAAAGGGAAAAGCAAAAGAATGAAACAGGGGGCTTTGGAAGAGTTCATTTTCAAGTTCGTTTTTTCTACGGTTAAAGATAGACGAAATAATATTTAAAGATTATGCTTCATTCCTAGCTGCTGCTTAACTTCGCACTATGTTTTCAAAAGACCTGGTTTTACAACAAGCCATTGATTCTATCCGCTTGCAATCTGCTTCTATCGCAGCCTTAGAGGGATTTATAACTGATGATTTTGCAGCCGCAATCAATGTTATTTGCCAATCTAAAGGCCGCCTTGTGGTTTCAGGAATTGGCAAAAGCGCAATTATAGCACAAAAGATTGTGGCTACCTTGAATTCAACAGGCACTGCTGCATTGTATATGCACGCTGCGGATGCTATACATGGCGATTTAGGAATGATTCAACAAGATGATGTAGTAATGATTATTTCGAAAAGCGGCGAAAGTCCCGAGATAAAATTGCTCCTTCCTTTGGTTAAAAATTTTGGCAATACGGTTATCGCGCTTTGCGGTAATGCACTATCCTATCTCGCCACTAATTCCAGCATTTTCTTGAATTGCACCGTAGAAAAAGAAGCCTGCCCCAACAACCTCGCACCAACCACCAGCACAACAGCACAAATGGTGATGGGCGACGCCCTGGCTGTCTGCTTGCTCAGTCTAAAAGGATTTACCGAAAAGGATTTTGCGCGCTACCACCCTGGAGGCAATTTGGGCAAAAGAATGTACTTACGTGTGCAAGACTTAATCAAGCTCAATGAAATTCCCAAAGTAAAAACCGAAAGCACCATCCGAGAAATCATTGTAGAAATTTCGGGCAAAAGACTCGGGGCAACGGCGGTGCTCGATGAGCAAGAAAATATCCTAGGCATCATCACCGATGGAGACATTCGCAGAATGTTGCAACTGCACAGCGATGTAGATCCGCTGCGTGCAAAAGATATTTATTCGGCAAAACCCAAATGTATTGAGGCAAGCGAACTAGCGGTGCAAGCCTTGGAGCTAATGAGGGACAATGACATCACCCAATTGATAGTGACAAAAGACGGTAATTATGCAGGCATGCTGCATTTGCATGACTTAGTGAGAGAAGGAATTATTTAATTGCTCAGTGTTCGGATTGCGGCACAAAGCATACATTGAATTGATTATTTTAAATGCATTAGAACCCTACAAATGAAAGCAAGCGCAAACATTAAAGCAAGACCCAGAACATTCTTAGAGCAAGATTTTATCCTGAACGATTGGGCTGGACTAGAACCCTATTTTGA
The DNA here is from genome assembly GCA_034680125.1 of Chitinophagaceae bacterium. GTDB lineage: Bacteria > Bacteroidota > Bacteroidia > Chitinophagales > Chitinophagaceae > Rurimicrobium. The sequence goes on along the minus strand of JAXITL010000033.1, from coordinate 134 downwards.
AAATCTTCAAAACAGAGGTTTAGATTCGGCAGAAGCCTTGCAACAATGGCTTGCCGATTTGAGCGAATTGGAATCGGCAATTGGCGAAGATGCATGCTGGCGCCAAATCAAAATGACCTGTGACACTACAGACA
>JAXITL010000032.1:0-20784 GCA_034680125.1 Chitinophagaceae bacterium | reverse complement strand
CTAGCTGGAATGAGCCATTGATGGAGCAATTCCCCTTTTATGTATGGCGAGAAGACATCAACGAGGTGCGATTAATGTGCGCTTGGGACACAAAAGAGGAAGAGATTGAAGCCCTAGTGAAAAGAATTTCGGAATTATGATGATTTTGCCTTAGGCTTTCCTTCGTCTCCGCTCAGGACAGGCTTGCTCAGACTGTCAAAATCAAAAATCCTACATACTAAGGAGTTGGTTCAAAGAAACGTTTGTCTTTTACAAAAGTTTCATCATCCAAGGTTTTCAAAAAGGCTTTTAAATCGCTACGCTCTTGAGCAGATAGTTTGATGCCATTTTTCAGCAAGGGGTCAAGTGTAGGGTAATCGTAAATATCCTTTTCCATATGGTCCAAAACCTTATCAATAGTGGCGGCACGACCATCATGAAAATAAGGTGCGGTATAGCCCAAATTGCGCAATGTTGGGACTTTAAATTTGTACACATCTTCGGCAGCACGGGTAATATGTGCACGCCCACTATCGTTAATTGTATTGGGTTTTAGTCCCTTATTGCGGAAAGAAAAATCGGTAAACAAAGGCGCCTTATGGCAAGAAGCACATTTTTCGCCATACAAGGCCAAGCCCGCCAACTCACTTGCCGTCATCGTTCCACCCGCTTCGTTACGGATATATTTATCGTATTTGGAATTAGAAGAAACCATGGCACCCATAAATTGAGCCATCGCTTTCAGAACACCAGCACTATTTATTTCGCTGCTAGCATAGGCCTCTTGAAACATTTGTCGGTACACTTGATCAGCCTTAAGCTTTTCAAGAATATTCACCATTTTTTCGTCCATTTCAACAGGATTATCCAATGGTGCTAAGGGTTGCACTTCAATATGGTTGATACCGCCATCCCACATAAAACTAGTATGCCAATTGAGGTTGAATAAACCTGGCGCATTTCGAGTACCTAATAATCCATCAATACCATGACTTACATCATGATCGGCATTAGCAAAAGCAGCAAAGGATTGATGACAAGAACCACAAGAGATGGTATTGTCACGCGATAAACGTGTATCGTAGAATAATTTTCGGCCCAATTTAAAACCTGCATTGGTCAATTGATTATTGACAAAACTATAATAGGGACTGGGCCATCCTTGAGGCACTTTGAAACTAATATCTAAGGCATCATTTACGCGGCTGCTATCGGGAATGGCTACATCTTTTTTACATGCCAAAAAACCGATGCTTGTTGCCAGCAAAATGAGTAGAATATTTCTGAACACTTTTGTCATCATTATAAAATATAAACATTGCCAATGTTCAAAATTATGCAAAAGCATTGTAGATTGCTAAAGATTCTATTTATAGATAATTATGAAGATTAGCATACTAGGCAATAACTCTGCCCTACCCGCCCACGACCGATACCCTACCTGTCAAATCGTTAATATCGAAGAGACCTATATAATGGTAGATTGTGGCGAGGCGGCACAGGTTTTGCTCAAAAAACATGGAATCAGTTGGCATAAAATTCGGCATATTTTTATCAGTCATTTGCATGGCGATCATTATTTTGGATTGCCGGGATTACTGAATTCGATGAGCCTTTTGGGCCGAACAGAAGCATTGAACCTCTATGCACCAGCGCCTTTAATGCCCCTGATGCAACAAATATTAGATGTTGCCGATACGGTTTTAAGTTACCCATTACAGTTCATTCCCCTACCCGATGGTATAGCCACTATAGCAGACAACTCCTTATTTTCACTTAGTTGCTTCCCTGTAGAGCATCGTATTTTTTGCAAAGGATTATTAATAACTGAAAAAGCAAAAAGCAGAAAATTATTACCCGAAAGATGCAGCTATTACGAAATTCCAGCAGCATATTACAAACAACTAAAAGCAGGACAAGACTATACAGGTAAGGATGGTTTTGTGGTGCAAAACGAATGGGTTACCGAAATGGGCAAACCCGAAAAACGATATGCTTATTGTGCGGATACCCTATACACCGAATCTTTTTTACCACAAATCATGAACGTTGATCTTCTTTACCACGAAAGCACCTATTTAGAAAATGATGCAGAAAGAGCGAGTAGTCGCTACCACAGCACTGCTAAGCAAGCCGCACGCCTTGCTCAAAAAGCCAATGCACAACAATTAATTTTAGGTCATTATTCGTCAAAATACAAAAGCACCCTTGAATTTGAACTAGAGGCAAGGAGCATTTTTGCCTCTTCTTTTGCCACTAAGGAAGGTGATATTTTTGAAATTTGATCGATTAAAATACCCTTTTCAAGTAGTCCAATTACCAAATTGTCTAATTACCTTTGCGCCGCTATGCAAATAGAAATACTCAAATCGAAAATACACCATGCCAAAGTAACGGAGGCAAACCTGCATTACATTGGCAGTGTAACCATTGATGAAAACTTGATGGATGCTGCCAATATCATTGAGCATGAGAAAGTGCAAATTGTGGATATGGAAAATGGTGAGCGCATTGAAACCTATGTTATAAAAGGTACGCGAGGCAGTGGCATGATTTGCCTTAATGGACCAGCAGCCAGAAGAGTTTCAGTTGGTGACACCTTAATTATCATGTCCTATGCCATTATGGAATTTGAATTGGCTAAACTGCATAAACCAACTGTCGTTTTTCCAAAGGCAGATAACATGCTTTAAATTTGTGAATTAATTGATTCGTATGAAGAAAAAGAAAGCTTTTGTCTTACTCCAATATGCCATCTTTTTCGGCTTAGGATTTGCCTTGGTTTATTACCAATATACACAGCTGAGTCCACAAGACATAAGCGAACTCAAGACCTCCTTATCACAAGTTTCGGAGCGTACTTGGATTTTATATCCGATTATCCTCATTGGTTTTTTATCTCACTTTTTCAGAGCCTTACGCTGGCGATTGATGTTAGAACCGCTCAAGCTCAAACCATCTGTTTTCAATATCACAGCGGCTGTATTTATTGGCTACCTGACAAACCTTTTGCTACCCCGAATGGGCGAAGTGGCCAAATGCACTATACTGGCCAAATATGAAAACGAACCAGCTGATAAAATAATTGGCACCATCGTTGCTGAGCGAGCCTTTGACTTGCTATGCCTTTTGTTGATTTGCTTGCTCACCTTTGCCGTTCAGGCAGATATTATCAATGAATATGTACATTATTTAGCTGGCAAATTGGAAGGCAAAAACCTACCGATGATGATCATTGCCGTATTGGCAGGACTTGGTGGATTGATTGCATTATTGGTATTCATTTATAAAAGAAATAAAACGGGTAAAATTGGTTTATTCATAAAAGGTATTGCCGAAGGGGTTTCCTCGATTTTGGCGATGAAAAAAAGAGCCTTATTTATCCTGTATACTGTCCTTGTTTGGGGCTGTTATTTATCCTTAATCTATATTGGCTTTTTGGCATTACCTGCTACAGAGCATTTAGGTATAGGTGCCGCATTGTCGGTGTTGGTTTTTGGCAGTTTAGGTATGATTGTTACCCCCGGCGGACTAGGAGCTTATCCTCAAGCCATACAATTGGTATTGAATATGCTTTATGGTGTCAAATCTGCATTTGGCTTGGCTTTCGGATGGATATCTTGGCTAGCCCAAACATTAATTATTGCCCTTTTTGGGGTAATTGCCTTTATTTTTCTTCCTATGTACAACAAAGTAAAAGATGAGCAAATTAGAGTGGATTAAAGAGCGTATCATGAGCCGCGAAAAGCTGTATCATTTTGTACAAAGCCAAAAAGTAAAAGGCCGAAAAATTGTATTTACCAATGGCTGCTTCGACATACTCCATCATGGACATTTAGACCTACTGGCACAAGCAGCCAATGAAGGACATATCCTAATAGTAGGGGTTAATAATGATGCTTCTGTAAAAAGGCTAAAAGGAACTGAGCGCCCTATTAATGATGAAGCAGACCGTAGCTTTCAATTGGCTTCACTATTGTGTGTAGATGCGGTATGTTTATTTGAAGAAGATACACCCCTTGCATTAATACAATTGATACAACCCCATGTTTTGGTAAAAGGTGGCGATTATACCAAGGAGAACATTATAGGCGCTTCGGAAGTAGAAGCCCATGGTGGACGAGTAGCCATTATTCCTTTTGTAGAAGGCTATTCAACGTCCAACCTTATCCGTACAATTCGCAGTCTTTAAGCAATAGTCTTGGCGGACTGACCACTCATTTTTCGCAAGGCGCAGTATGTCTTTATTGTATGGTAAAGCTCAGCAATCAATAAGCCACAAAGGATGGGCAATACGATAAAACTAATGCTGTTGAAATAGGCTGCAGCTTTAAAATCGAGGTGAATAAGGTGCATGCAAGCCCTTGTCAAACCGCAGCTTACACAATCTTTACCACTCATTAATTTAATAATACAAAGCGTGTAATGACTATGATCAAAAAGGGTTTTGGGCAGCAGCAATAGTATAAAAGGAAAAATGACCAAGATGGCTATCTTGGTCATTTTTTGTCTTTGGGCTTTTTTAATATTTTTAGAAGTCAAGATTTAAAGGACAAGTGAAGCAAAAATAAGCACTGCAAATAGGAAAATCAAAATTCCCAAGGCTCCTAAAATTAAACCTGTAAGGGCTAATCCCTTATACTTTCGTTTTCTATTAACCCCAATAATTCCAGTTATAAAAGCACCTAGTAACAATAAAAAACCAAAACCTAGCCCGCTAGTAGACCAGCCCAAAACACCTAATGCAATGGAAACAATACCATAAATCCCTTGATCACCATTGCTGCTATTGGAAGACTTTGAGGCTGTATGCGCCTTGGCTTGCTGCTTCTTTTCTGCTTGTACAAATTGTTCTTGTGCAATTGCATGTTCTTTTTCAACTTTCGCAGCACTTGCTTTATCAATAGGGAAAGCACTATAAGCCTTCTGGGGCACTGCAATTAATAAAATGCTTAAAAAACAGGCAGCAGCAATAAGTGCTTGTGAGAATATTTTTTTCATTATTTTAAGGTGTTGTAATTATTCATAAAAATAGTGTTTGTTTGCACAAAAACATAATAATGTTTCAAAAAATATTTTTTCTTATACTTTTTATTGGATTCAATATAAATGGCTTTTGCCAACAAGACAGCCTCTATTTCAGCGGAACATTGTTGATTTCCCATTCCGAGTCCTACAAATATTCAATCATAATATGCAAGAATAATGATAAATGGACGGGCTATAGCCTATTAGATGAGGGTGGTATCAACGAAACGAAAACAACTTTAACAGCGCAATTTTTAAAAGCGAAAAAAGCAATGATTTTTTCTGAAAAAAAATTGATCAGCACAAAATCAAAAGAAAGCAACTTTTGCTACATAAACGGATTACTCAAAATTAACCGCAGAAAAACCGAACTGAGTGGCTACTTTATGGGTCAAGACGAGCAGAAAAAGATGTGCGGTAATGGCACTATACAATTAAATGTGCCCGAAAAAGCAAAAATTTTAATGACACCCGATGGCACTAAAGACAGCAATTTGAGTGTGATTGTTACCAGCCAAAATGCTGAATCGTACACGGTAAAAAGTGGAACAATAAAACTGGAGGTTTGGGATGGCGGCTTAAGCGATCAAGACTCATTAAGCATCAGCGTGAACAATGAACTGCTTGTTGCGCCATTTCAAATCACAAACGAGAAAAATACAATCACTATACAACTAAAAAAAGGCGAAAACCTTATTAGCATTAAAGCCTTGAATGAAGGTCTCGAAGCACCTAACTCTGCTCGGTTTCTGCTTATAGATGGGAATGGCCGCTACCCTATTGTGTCTTTTCTTAAAAAAAATGAAGAAGCTACCCTAAAAATTAAATGGCCATAATAGCCTATATGTTCACCAAAATTTAATACTGCATTTAGGTCGCTCCTTTTTACTTTCGTGCATGGGTAGCACCTTAATGAAAACAATATTATGACTAAAGTAAAAGAGCCTATTGTCCGCGATTTGAGTTGGTTATCTTTCAACGAACGCGTATTGCAAGAAGCCAAAGACCCAAGTGTGCAAGTGTATGATAGGCTTCGTTTTTTGGGTATTTTCTCCAACAATCTTGACGAATTTTTCAGAGTACGTGTGGCCACACTCAATAAAATGGCCAAGCTAGGCAAAGCATCAAAAGTACATCTCGAAGCCAATCCAGAAGGCATCTTAAGAGAAATTCAGCAGACAGTCATTATGCTGCAAAATGACTTTGATAATACCTATCAGCAAATCATTAGAGAACTAGCGGAACAAAATATATTTATCAAAAATGAAAGCCAACTAAGCGCCAAACAAGAAGTGTTCATTCGTCAGTATTATACTGACAAAGTAAGTTCTCAAATTGTGCCCCTGATGATTGAGAGTATACCACAGATGCCACTCTTGAGAGACAAGTCAATTTACCTAGCCTGTGTATTGCGTAACAGAAAAAATAGAAGACTGAGCAATTATGCTCTGATAGAAATCCCTACTAAAGTACTACCCCGCTTTATTATTCTACCCTCAGAAAAGGGCATAACAGACATCATTTTATTAGAAGATATTATCCGATTCAATCTCCCCAATCTCTTTGCACCATTCGGCTTTGATGATTTCAGCGGTTATATCATTAAAGTAACGCGGGATGCAGAATTAGAAGCTGACAATGACATCTCGAACTCAATAATTGAAAAATTAGAAAAACAAATTAAAAACCGCAAAAAGGGCAAAACAACCCGTTTTGTATTTGACCGAACATTGGACTTGGGCTTGCTGGATTTTCTTTCCAAAAGATTAGGCCTAACCAAAAAAGACAACTTAATTCCCGGTGGACGCATTCATAATTTCAAAGATTTTATGGACTTCCCCGCTTCTGTTTTTGACAATATCCAAAGCAGACCCAAAAAGGTTGTTCACCCCAAACTAAAACAACCGATACGCATTACGCATGTGCTGGATAAGCAAGATATTTTACTCAATTTCCCTTATCACTCCTTCGATTCGATTATCGATTTATTGCGCGAAGCAGCCATTGACCCCTATGTTCAAAGCATTAAAATAACCGCTTATCGTCTTGCAAAAGATTCCAAAATTGTCAACACGCTAGTAAATGCGGTACGCAATGGCAAAAAGGTTACGGTCATGCTCGAACTCCGTGCTCGATTTGATGAAGAAGCAAACCTAGCTTGGAAATCAGTGCTTGAAGAAGAAGGCGTAAAAGTAATTTTAGGTGTACCCAATATGAAAGTGCATGCTAAATTATGCATCATCAAGCGTCGAGAAGGTACGAGTACTAAGCAATATGGATTTGTCTCTACTGGCAACCTTAACGAAAGTACGGCCGCCTTCTATGGCGACCATTGTCTACTCACCTCCAACAGAAATATTTTGGCTGATGTAAACAGAATTTTTGCAGCACTTGAAAAACCTAAAATAGACCTGAGCGAACTCTCCTTATGCAAAACATTACCAGTAGCCCCAACAAATATGCGCAAATATTTTGTGACCTTACTGGATAAGGAAATTGAATGGGCTAAAAAGAAAAAACCAGCATCCGTTATCATTAAACTGAATAGCCTTGTAGACAAGGTGCTTATTGAAAAATTAAAACAAGCCGCTATAGCAGGGGTAGAGGTAAAACTCATTATCCGCAGTATTTGCTGCATCCTTACAAGCAGCAAAGTGTATAAAAACAATATCACCGCGATTAGTATTATCGATGAGTATTTAGAACATGCACGTGTTTTTGTATTCAATAATGCCGGCAACCCAAAAGTATTTTTATCGTCGGCAGACTGGATGATTCGCAACTTAGACCATAGAGTAGAAGCCGCTTGCCCCATACTAGACCCTGTTCTCAAAAAAGAATTAATTGATATCCTCAATATTCAATTATCAGGTAATGTGAAAGCAAGAATTTTGAATAATGAACAAGATAATTTGTATGTTGCACGTAAAGAGGGAGAAGCCCCTATTCGTTCGCAAGTGGAAATTTACAATTATCTTATAAACGCCATACAGAATTGATTTTAGCTGCAATAGACATTGGCTCAAATGCCGCACGCTTGCTTATCTCTGAAGCTAAGCCTTACAAAAATGACAGCGTTGATTATACCAAATTAACTTTATTAAGAATACCCTTGCGCTTGGGTTTCGATGTTTTTGAAAAAGGAATCATCCCGCCCGAAAAAGAGAAACAACTCATCGACTCCATGAAGGCCTACAAGCTATTAATGGACATATACAAGGTAGAAGGCTACAGAGCTTGTGCTACTTCGGCTATGCGTGATGCTAAAAATGGGAAACAAATAATCAAAGACGTACTAGCGCAAACAGGCATCCAAATTGATATCATTGGAGGGCACGAAGAAGCCAATATTATCTACGAAACCCATATTGCTGAAAACCTAAGTGCCGGCAAATCATACCTCTATATCGATGTAGGAGGAGGCAGTACAGAAGTTACTCTTTTTGCTGACAATAAAATTGTATTCAAAGAGTCTTTCAATATTGGCACCATACGCTTGCTCAACGAATCGGTAAGCGACGAGCAATGGAACCATATGAAGTGGTACATTAAAACGCATACCGCCCATACCCAACCCTTGGTGGCCATTGGTAGCGGGGGCAACATCAACAAAATATTTTCTATTTCCAAAAAGAAAGAAGGCAAACCTCTTTCTATAGAACTATTGAAAGACTATCTGCGCGAATTGAGCGCCTCTACTGTTGCAGAAAGAATGCACCTATACAATTTCCGTGCCGACCGTGCCGATGTGATTGTTCCTGCCTTAGAAATCTTTGTAGCCATTATGCGTTGGAGTGGCGCAAACGAAATTTATGTGCCTAGGATTGGACTGGCTGATGGGTTGATTAAAATGCAATATGCCGCAAGAATGAGGTAAAGGTCCTGTAAAATTGCAGCAAACAGCAATCTTCTAATTCTCCTCTATCACATCATGTTCATCTTCGCCATCTTCAAGCCATTTGGTAGAACTCTTCTTATCGCGACCCGCTTTGTTTAACCAAAGGAGCATAGCTGGTTGCAAGGTAAGATTGGTAATCATGGCCAAAAGCAAGGTTAGCGAAGTTAAAAATCCTAATGATTTTGTACCATCAAAATTAGATAAGGCAAACACACCAAAACCGGCTATTAGAATCAAGGAAGTGTAAATAATACTCAATCCAGTATCATTAATGGTATGCCGAACGGTATTGGGTATATCGTCTTTATAACGCCCAAGCTCGTGTTTGTAACTCACCAAAAAACGAATCGTAACATCAATCGTAATACCCAAGGCCACGCTAAATACCAATACAGTTGAAGGTTTAATAGGAATACCCATCCAGCCCATAATACCTGCCGTAGCCAATAATGGAATAATATTAACCACAAAGGATATCAGCAAAATGCGCCAAGAATAAAAGAGCACAATCATACATCCAAATATCATGATGAAGGCAAGGGCCAAACTATCACGAAGACTATTGATGATAAATTTACTGCCTTCCAAAAATATGATACTCGAACCCGTGAAGGTTACATTATACTTACTGGTGTCAAATAAAGCATAGGTTTTGGGACTTATGCTATCTAACAATATCGGTAATCTAACAGAGCCTACATCTTCCATATTAATAGAAATACGCGCCTTTTGCTTATCCGCATCCATGAACGTGCTCAATAATTTATGAAACATATCCCCTCCCGCATGGGCCTTTGTTTCTTTATTTGGCTTTGCACGCAAATAAGGCTGAATGAAGGCACCATCCATCATATTAGGAACGCCATAGCTGCTGCTATCACCATCATAATAAGCCTGACGAGCAAATTTTACGCCATCCACAAAAGACAATGGATGACCCAACTCCTTATAGTCGGCCAAAGCAATACCCAATTCATCAATTTTCTGCATCACTGGTAGAGACACCGCGCCATTTTTACGCTTAGTATCAATAACAATTTCTAAAGGCATTACCCCGTGAAAATGCTTTTCGAAAAATTTAAGGTCCGTAAAAATTTTGTCCTTTTTCGGCAAGTCATCTACTACATAGCCCACCGTCTTAAGTTTAGAAACACCGATTAAAGAAACGATGGTTAGCAAGCCAGAGATGATATAAATCCATTTACGCTGCACAAAGACCCAATGGTTTATCAGGCCTAATAATTTATTGAGCCATTTACTATCGAGATAGTTGGTATGTTTACTTTTGGGCGCAGGCAAATAGCTAAAAAGGGCTGGAAGAAATACAAGCGATATCACAAAAAGACTCATGATATTGATCCCTGCCACCAAACCAAATTCCTTGAGTATTTTACTTTTGGTAAAAAAGAAAACACCAAAACCTATTGCCGCCGTAAGGTTAGTAAACAAAGTCACAATGCCCATACGATCAACCATCCGCAACAGGGATTTTATTTTGTTGCCGTGCTTGCTGTACTCACTATGGTATTTGTTGAGAAAATAAACACAATTGGGAATCCCTATAACCACAATCAATGGCGGAATTAATGCAGTAAGCAAAGTGATTTGATAACCTAATAAAGTCATTGTCCCTACCGACCATATGACCCCAACAGCAACCACCACCATAGAAGCTAAAACCGCACTAAAAGAACGGAAGAATAACATCAAGATTACCGCTGTAAGCAATAATGAAAGCATCAAAAACATTTTCATTTCTGCCTCTATTTTCAAACCCACTTGTGTGCGAATAAAGGGCAAACCTGAATAGTGCATTTCTATATCTTGACTTTTCCCAAATGCCTCACATAGCGCAACAGCCTCTGCAACGGCTTTCCTTCTCCCTTTGGAGGCCAGCACATCCTTATTGATGTACAAGGCCATCATATAGGCTTTTGTTTCGGGGTTATACAATAGACCCTTGTAGAAAGGCAAGTTTAAAAAGACGCTTTTTAAACTATCTATATTATTACTGCTTCCCAATGATGCGGCTACCTTTTCGACCTTAAGCTTATCACTTATGGTGTCTTTAATCAGTACTATTGATGTAGGAATGCTGAGTACCGATTCAATGGCAAAACTCTTTTGCAATTGCGCAACCAAGCTGCTATATGAATTGTAAAAATCAGCTTCGAAAAATCGATCTGTTTGCACACCCACCACCATCATAGTGCCGTCTTGTCCAAACTGTTTTTTAAATTTCTGGTACTCCAAATATTTGGGATTATCAGTGGGTATGGCACCAGTAGAGTCGTAACTCAACTGAACTTTAGCGGCCTGGTAGCCCATAAAAACAGTAATACCTAATAATATAACGAGTAAGTAAATTCTAAAATTGATGATAAAAGCTGCGATACGATGCCACATAGTCTTAAATAAAAAATAAGGGGGCGAAGGTACGGTAAATAGACTTTTATTCTTGTAAAGGCTTTTAATGAATTGTGGACACAAAATATAATAAGAATGTACCTATAAGAATCAGTCATTTCTCGTACTTTCGCACATTCGCACAACAGGAAAAGTAGAAGATGAAAAACATTCGTAATTTTTGCATTATTGCCCATATCGATCACGGTAAAAGCACTTTGGCTGACCGTATGCTGGAATTCACCAACACCATTTCGGACAGAGACATGCAGGCTCAAGTACTTGATGACATGGACTTGGAGCGAGAGAAAGGCATTACCATTAAAAGCCATGCCATTCAAATTAATTATGCCCATAGAGGGGAGCAATATATCCTTAACCTTATTGACACTCCTGGGCACGTAGATTTTTCTTACGAGGTATCGCGTGCATTAGCCGCTTGCGAAGGCGCCTTGCTATTGGTAGATGCCACTCAAGGCATACAGGCCCAAACTATTTCCAACCTATATCTAGCACTTGAGAATGACTTAGAAATCATCCCAGTGATCAACAAGATAGATATGGATGGCGCTATGATACCAGAAGTAACCGACCAAATTGTTGATTTGATTGGTTGCAAACCCGAGGAAATTATTTTGGCATCGGGAAAAAGTGGCATCGGCATTCAAGAAATTTTAGATGCCATTATCGACCGTATCCCTGCACCCAAAGGAGATGTTGAGGCCCCATTGCAAGCTTTGATATTCGATTCCGTTTTCAATTCTTTCCGGGGTATTATCATTTATTACAGGGTAATAAATGGTACTATTAAAAAAGGAGATAAAATTAAGTTTATCAATGCGCAAAAGGAATATGAAGCGGATGAGGTAGGCGTACTGAAACTAACAATGACTTCCAAAAAAGAAGTTTTGGCAGGGGATGTAGGTTATGTCATCACGGGCATTAAAAACGCTAAAGAGGTCAAAGTGGGTGATACCATAACGACCGTAAACAACCCATCTTTAGAGCCTATTCACGGATTTGAAGATGTAAAACCCATGGTATTTGCTGGCATCTTTCCTGTAGAGACAGATGACTTTGAAGAACTCCGCGATTGCATGGACAAATTGCAATTAAATGATGCTTCGCTGACCTTCGAAATGGAAACATCACAAGCCTTAGGCTTTGGTTTTCGCTGCGGATTCTTGGGCATGCTGCACATGGAAATTATCCAAGAACGCCTTGAAAGAGAATTTAATCAAACGGTGATTACCACCGTACCGAGCGTAAGTTTTTATGCCTATACGCAGCGCGAAAAAGACAAGAGAATTGTCGTCAACAACCCCTCGGAAATGCCCGACCCTACACGTATCGATCGCATTGAAGAGCCTTTTATTAGAGCTCAAATCATTACATCACCTGATTACATAGGCAATATTATGACCTTGTGCTTGAGCAAAAGAGGCATGTTGATGAATCAAAATTACTTAACCCCCACAAGGGTTGAATTAACTTTTGAAATGCCTATGGCCGAAATTGTTTTTGATTTTTATGACAAGTTAAAATCACAAACACGTGGATATGCATCTTTCGACTACACACCTATTGATTATCGTGAGGCTGATATTGTAAAGATGGACATTCTATTAAATGCCGAGCCCTTGGATGCTTTAAGCGCATTGATTCACCGAAGCCGTACCCAAGATTTTGGACGGAAACTATGTGCCAAGTTAAAAGAACTGTTACCACGCCAACAATTTTTGATAGCCATACAAGCCGCTGTAGGCGCTAAGATTGTGGCGCGTGAAAACATATCGGCCATGCGTAAAGATGTAACAGCCAAATGTTATGGAGGAGATATTTCGCGTAAGCGCAAATTATTAGAAAAACAAAAAGAAGGTAAAAAACGTATGCGTCAAATAGGCAATGTAGAGGTGCCTCAGGAAGCATTCTTAGCCGTACTAAAGCTGGACGAATAATTTACTAACAAGCAGTAACAATGCTATAAAATTTAAGCTTGTCAAAATGAGCGAACCCATAAAATGGACCAGTGTTTACAAAAGCCTCAACAGATTTGAAGCAGAGGTAATCAAAGGGAATATTGAAAATGAAGGCATTCCATGTGTAATAATCAATAAGCAAGATAGCTCTTACTTAAGCATCGTGCCCGGCATGGTAGAATTACACGTACCGATATTGCATAAAGAGCAAGCGCTATCGATAATTACACAACAACAAAAAGAAGAAAGGGGATAATCCATGGATATTTTTTGTAAACGAATTGGCTTCATACTCTTCATTGGCCTAGCCTTGAGCCTGAACACAAAGGCTCAAAATAGGGATGATGTCGGCAAAAAAGGTCAGCTTTATTTTTCTTGGGGATACAATAAAGAATGGTATACCCAAAGCAATATTCACGTGCGCCAAGAAGGCATGGGCAACGATTATACCTTCAAAAATGTAATCGGAAAAGACAAACCCGGATGGAACGAAAAAAGTATTTTTAAACAGCCCATAACCATACCCCAATATAGCTATCGTTTGGGTTATTGGTTTAATGATGATTGGGCCTTTGAAATCAATTTCGACCATACTAAATTCCAGGTAGAACAACAGCAATTACTACACGTACAAGGAAAAATGAATTTCTTGCCAGTGGATACTTATCTGATTAACAGAGGTAACTTATTGTGGCAATTGAATAACGGGGCCAATTTCTTTTTGTTCAACATTGTTCGCCGCTACCAAGTTCCCCGAATGCAATACAAAAACTTCAACATCTCCTTGCTGATGAAAGCTGGCATCGGCTTTGTTTATCCACACGTTGAAAACATCATTTTTGGCAACAGCAACGACAAAGGATTTCAGTTTGGTGGATGGGATATTGGCGTAGAAGCAGCATTGCGGTTTACTTTTTTCAAATACGCTTATCTCGAGTATTGCAACAAAGCAGTATATGCCCGTTACACAAACCTTAAAATATATGAAGGTCGTGCCCGGCAGGCATTTGGCTGTTATGAAATGATTGCTAATATTGGCGTGAATTTCCCGATAGTGAAACAAAAAGCGAAAGTTGCGAATGTGAAATAAATGTGTGGAATGTGTTGTGACCGCCCTTTTTTGACCTCAACCCAAAACCCTCTACCAAGGAGAGGGGAATAAGCGGGAGGCTTAATTGGGTAAAACCGAAGAAAATATCTTTTATGAAAAGCCCTATTTTTTCCCTTATCCTATTTCTGCTTTGTCATGCAAATGCCCTTGCACAAAAACCAAGCAAAGCCAAACTAGTGGTGGGTATTGTGGTGGACCAAATGCGTTGGGATTATTTGTATCGCTATCAAAATCGCTATGGAAGTAGTGGGTTCAATCGTTTGCTAAAAGAAGGGTTTAATTGCCAAAATACATACCTAAACTATGTACCTAGCTACACCGCACCAGGCCATGCTAGCATCTACAGTGGCACGGTGCCTGCCATTCACGGCATTGTAGGCAACGATTGGATAGAAAATAATACAGAACATTACTGTGCAGCAGATAAAAAAGTCTACAGTATTGGAGGCATTACAAAAGCAGGGCAAATGAGTCCGCGCGCAATGAAAACCACCACAATTGGGGATGAATTGCGCTTGGCCACACAATTCCGTTCGCGTGTGTTTGGCATTGCACTCAAAGATCGGGGTGCTATCTTTCCTGCAGGGCACAGCGCCAATGCTGCATTTTGGTTTGACGACAGCACAGGAAATTTTATCAGCAGTAGTTTTTATGGAAAGGAATTACCCCAATGGCTGCAACATTTTAATGCCAAAAGATGGGCAGATACTTTATTGCAAAACGATTGGAAAACACTCTACCCCATTGCCACTTACACCGAAAGCATAGCCGACAATAATGCATTTGAATACCTGCGCAAAGGCGAAACTTCACCCACTTTCCCACACAAAGTTTTACCCAATAATTACAAACAAATACGCAGCTTACCCGCTGGCAATACCCTCACTTTTCAATTAGCAAAAACACTCATCAATGCCGAAGAATTGGGGCAAAAAAAAGAAACCGACATGCTGTGCCTCAGCCTTTCTTCTACAGACTATATAGGTCATGCCTATGCGCCCAACTCGGTAGAAGTAGAAGATATGTATCTGCGATTGGATAAAGACATTGCTTCTTTTTTACGCTATTTGGATTATACTATCGGCGAAGGCAATTACACCATTTTCCTGAGTGCTGACCATGGCGCAGCCCATAACGCTCCATTTTTAGATGAGCACAAAATACCTTCGGGCAACTTATCCGAAAATGAACTAGAAAAAGAACTAAAAGCCTTGATGAAAAAGACTTTTGGTGCAGACAGTATCATCCGTGTGGTGATGAATTATCAAATCATACTGGATGAACTTTTTATAGAAAAAAAGAAACTGAACCGAGCTAACATAAAAAATACACTGATCAAACACTGCCAAAAAACAGAAGGTATTGCTCAGGTGATAGACCTCGAAAACATGGGCCAGAATAACATACCTGGCTTTTTGAAAGAAGTAATAGCCAATGGCTATTATGCGTCACGATGTGGTGCAATTGGTATTATTTATCAGCCAGCTTGGTATTCCGACGGCAAAAAAGGTACGACCCATGGCACTTGGAACCCCTACGACACGCATATCCCACTGATTTGGTACGGCTGGGGCATCCCACAAGGTGAAACCTTTGGGCGTGTAGAGGCAAGCGATATTGCTGCCACCCTTGCTGCATTATTGCATATTCAAGCACCGAATGGCTGTATCGGCAATGTCATAGAAATGAAAAAATAGATTTCGGCAAGTATTGAAGCGCCCAAGAAGAGGAGCAATAATCGTCTATAATAAACTGTTTAGAAAAGGAAAATGTTCCTGCATTCCAATAAAATGAACTCCCGCTATAATTATGGCTCTTAATAGCATTGCCAATATTATCCTAAAATCAATTCAATCTGCAGTAATTAACCCATCAGTAAAGCTTCATCAGCCATATAAACAAATGACTTTTTAGTGCAGTAATTATCCACATAAGGGTAGAAAATTTAATAGCCAAAATATCAAATTATTAATTCTGCACCGTACCTTCGTTGTCCAAATTCAAAATTTAAAATTTATGCAGGAAAATGGAAAGAAAAACCCTTCGGCAAATCTTGCTCAGATTGGGTTGAACGTAGCTATTGCTAATTGGAATCTTTCGAATGAAGAGCTAACTAATAGAACAATTGAGCTCGGCCAAGGCGAATTAAACGATACGGGTGCCCTTTGTGTAAGTACAGGCAAATTCACTGGCCGTTCACCTAAAGACAAATTTACCGTTAAAGACGCTATCACAGAACATTCTGTAGATTGGGGGGATGTCAATATTCCATTCGCTCCAGATGCTTTTGACAAACTATATGACCGTGTGTGCCAGCACCTAGATGGCAAGGAAGTTTGGGTTCGTGATTCTTATGCTTGTGCCGACCCAAAATATCGCCTAAATGTTCGTGTAATCAACGAAACACCTTGGGCAAACCTATTCTGCAACGATTTATTTTTACGTCCAACAGAATCTGAAATTCAAACACAAAATCCTGATTGGCACATTATTCAAGCGCCAAGTTTTCAAGCCGACCCATCTATTGATGGTACACGTCAGGCCAATTTTACTATTGTAAACTTTACCCGCAAAGTGATTTTGATTGGTGGCACTGCGTACACTGGCGAAATGAAAAAAGGCATCTTTGGTGTTTTGAATTTTGTATTGCCTCACGACCACAAAGTATTGTCCATGCACTGCTCGGCCAATGAAGGCAAGGATGGTGATGTATCTTTATTCTTTGGTCTTTCTGGAACAGGTAAAACAACCTTGAGTGCTGATGCAAACCGCGCCTTAATTGGTGACGACGAGCATGGCTGGGCTGATGGTTCGGTGTTTAACTTCGAAGGCGGATGCTATGCAAAATGTATCGACCTGAGTGCAGAGAAAGAACCTGAAATTTTTGCAGCAGTAAAACCAGGTGCATTGCTTGAAAACATTACGTTCTTGCCTGGCACCAAAACAGTAAATTATGCAGATGGCAGCATTACAGAGAATACGCGCGCTGCTTATCCTATTTACCATATTGAGAATGCAAAAGAGCCCTCTTACGGTGGTGAGCCCAAAAATATTTTCTTCCTAACCTGTGATGCTTTTGGTATCCTTCCTCCGATTTCAAAATTGACTACGGAACAAGCGATGTACCATTTCATCTCTGGCTATACCGCTAAAGTTGCCGGAACAGAAGTAGGTGTTACAGAACCTCAAACTACCTTCTCTGCTTGTTTTGGGCGTGTATTTTTACCTTTGCACCCAGCAAAATATGCCGAACTTTTAGGTAAAAAATTAGAAGCTAATCCCAATATCAACGTTTGGTTGATCAATACAGGATGGAGCGGTGGCGCTTATGGTACAGGTAGCCGTATGAAATTAAGCCTTACCCGTGCCATGATTACTGCTGCGATGAAAGGCGAATTAAATGAAGTAGCCTACGAAGCACATAATGTATTTGGCGTTTTGAAGCCCACATCTTGCCCAGGAGTACCTAGCGAAATATTGAATCCTCGCGAAACGTGGTCTGATAAAGAAGCTTATGACAAAAAAGCATCTGAATTAGCAGGTTTGTTCAATAAAAACTTTGAGAAATATGCCGACCAAGCTAGCGATGCCATTAAATCGGCTGCGCCTAAAGCTTAGACTAAAGCATAGTTTTTGTAAACCAATTATTTTAAAAGCCGTTGCATTGAATTGCAGCGGCTTTTTTGTTTCCTTCATTTCCAGAAATAAATAGTGAGGAATTTGGGGATAAGTTTAACCCATACTTATTTTATTCTCCATCGCATCAAATTATCTTTGCTTCAAGAAAAAACATTCCAAATGAAATTTTTTATAGATACAGCCAACCTTGCCCAAATCAAAGAAGCAAATGACTTGGGGATTCTTGACGGGGTAACTACCAACCCTACCCTAATGGCCAAAGAAGGCATTAGTGGCACTGAAAACATTCTGAACCATTACCGTGCTATTTGCGACATCGTTGATGGACCAGTAAGCGCTGAGGTTTTGTCTGTTGACTTTGACGGTATTATTGCCGAAGGAAAAAAACTGGCTGCATTGCACAAAAACATTGTGGTTAAGGTGCCTATGATCAAAGACGGTATCAAAGCCATAAAATGGTTTACCGACAATGAAATTCAAACCAATTGCACTTTAGTATTTTCTGCTGGACAAGCGATTTTAGCTGCGAAAGCAGGTGCTACATTTGTGTCTCCATTTATTGGCCGTATCGACGATAGCAGCTGGGATGGTGTTCAACTCATTGAGCAAATTGTAAACGTGTACAATACACAAGGTTTTATGACCGAAGTATTGGCAGCATCTATCCGCAACCCTTTACACATTGTGCGTTGTGCCGAAGCAGGTGCAGATGTGTGCACTTGTCCCTTGTCTTCCATTTTAGGTCTATTAAAACACCCTTTAACCGACCTTGGTTTGGAGCAATTTTTAAAAGACGCTCAGTCAATGAAATAATTGAATGTCCTTTCCCATACCTGCAGCCACTCTAAATTGAGTGGCTGTTTTGGTTAAATGTGACCGCTGTAAAAGGCCAAAAGTAGCCATTGCCGATAAGCCCATAAAAGCTTACTGAAGCGCTACACCTAAAAAGATGGCTAAGGGACAATGACAAAAAATAGACGATTCACCTAACTTTGGACAATAAGTCCATTTAAATTATCATTATTGCCTCTCGACACTATAGCTATTATTGTAAGTTTTCTACTGAACATACTCATCAGCTTTTATGGCATTATAGCTGATAAGCAGGCCTTTTCGCTCAATAAAATTGTTTGGATTTTCAATCTACTTTTTCTTTCAATTGTTCCCTTCGGTCAATTCCTGTTAGACGAATACCCATGGGGCAGAATCTTGAATAATCAAACAATACTATATGCCAACGGAATCATTCTACTCTGTAATTTGGTTTATACTATGGTTCGGCAAAAGGCCAGAAAAGATCAAATCGAAATACCTGCTAAACCCTACTCATTTTCATTCCAAAAAGCGCCTGTATTTGTTCTCTACTTTTCGGCCTCGGCTATGATTGTTTTGCTTTCCAACAAGGGCCATTTTTGGGAAAGAGGCAATGGCGTTTCGATAGAAAATGGAACCTTACAACTATTGGTAGACAAGATTTTGAGAGGAGTATGCTTGTTTGGTTTACTTGCCAGTATACATTTATGGAAAGAAAAAAAAATGAGCAAGGGTCTTTTGTTTGGAGTATTGCTCATCGGTACCATTGCCCATTTTCCTACAGCCATTCCACGCTATTGGTTGGCTACTTTTTATCTAGGAGCAATGCTTGTTTTTCTTAAAGAATATTTGAAAAAACACCAACAATTATTTGAAACATTTCTTTTAGGTAGCACCATACTACTCTTCCCCATTTTAAGCATCGTACGTTTTAGTCGTAGTGAAATCAAATCAACTTTTGGCTCAATTCAAGATGTCTTTTCATACTCCTTTTTAGGAGGCGACTTTGACGCCTACAGTTCTTTATGCAGCACGATAAATTATGTACATATCCACGGAATCACTTGGGGTAAACAATTGGCAACGGTGTTGCTGTTTTTTGTACCCCGTAGTATTTGGCCAAGCAAAAGTGTAGGGAGCGGCGCCTTAGTTAACAAACTGGAGCATTCTGATTTCACCAATTTTTCGAGCACATTTATCGCCGAAGGCTATATCAATTTTGGTATTGGGGGTTCCCTTATTTTTATGGCTGGCTTAGCGCTATTTATTGCTCGATACGATGATAAATATTGGTTTTCGGGAGCTAGCAAATACAATAACTTAATGTATCCAGCAGCCATTGGCATGATGTTTTTTATGCTTCGAGGCGATTTACTTTCCTCCTTTGCTTATAGCGTAGGCATTTATTGTTCGGGCTGGATTTGTTACACCTTTTCAAAGAAGCACTGAAAAAATATTTTTTAGCAGTGGATTAAATAGGTTCACCACGCTCGCGAGGGGCATAAATAAAGACCTCCTTCATATAAAAAGGCACTGCAGTAGCCAAATCGGCAAAATCTTGCTTGGCCATACTGTGTGCAGCCCAAGATGCCCAATGTTCAAAGTCTATTTCTGACATTAAATGGACCTTATCGCCAAATGTTTGTTGAGCCAAAGCATCACCAACGATACACATGGGATGGGCTGGTAATTTGTGTAGCAAGCCCCTTACAGCTTCGGTATTAGCATGTATCGGTTGATGTACAATTTGCATATCAGCATCATAAATAGCGATAAAGAATTCCCCTTCTCGAGCGCTAATTAAGCTGGCATAAAACCAATAATTGCCCTTGGTATGGATGCTTTGAAAGGCAAGCAATTCAAGTTTGTGATGGCTGATTATAGGCTTTGCTAATGCAAATGCCAAACCCTTTGCTGCAGCCATTCCTATG
>JAXITL010000031.1:0-20970 GCA_034680125.1 Chitinophagaceae bacterium | reverse complement strand
CACCAAACAACTTCTTTGCACCTCATTACGGGCTTTGCCTTATTGGGCATCGGCGGACTTACCTTTTTAGTGGGTGATGCCCAGTGGATAAAGACCGTTTTCCATGCGACGATTATACCCAGTACCCTATTGGCAAGCCTCAGTTTTTTGAATGGCTTACTGGTACTCTATGTTGTATTTTTTAAAGGTCAATGGTTAAAAAGAGTGGGAAATAATAAAACCGTTCGAACAGCCCATATAGTGGACAGCTCCTTGCTATCTATACTATTTTTGCTGTCGCAATGGTGGCTAGCAGCAGGCATTACAGCGGTATTGGCATTGGCTAATGCCTACGCCATTTTTCATGAGCAAAAATTGAATGAAATACTAATGATCCAAATCGATGAAACAGGTATTTTATTACCCCATAATGCTCGACGCAAACAGCTCCAATGGGCAGAAATAGAGCGCGTCATTTTGCGGCATGGCAACCTAACCATCGACACAACAGACAATTTTTTGTACCAATGGACCTTTAAAAAGAGCCCAATAGCAATAGATGAAATTGAGGCATTCTGCTTGGCCAAAATCAAAGATGGCATGAGCAAGCGACTAAGCAATGATTGGTAGAATTTTTAATTTTATCTTTGAACAAAATAATTTACTCAACACAAATATTATGGCACATTATTATAGCCTTGGAAAAATTCCTCATAAGCGACATACACAATTCAGGAAGGAAGATGGCGGATTATATTCCGAGCAACTTTTTAGTACTGAGGGTTTTTCTTCTAATTATTCTTTGTTGTACCATGTGCATCCACCAACCATGATTATCCGCACAGAAGAACCAACGGATATTGCTCCCAAAGCGGCCACCGATAACATCCTCAAGCATCGCAGCTATCAAGGTTTTAAAATAAAGCCTGAAGCCGATTTTTTGAAAAGCAAAAAAGTTGTGCTCTTCAACAACGATTGCCATATCTCTTTGGCTGCACCTACAAAGGGCTTGACGGGAAATCATTTTTACAAAAATGCAGACTCGGATGAAGTGATTTTTATTCACGAAGGCAAGGGTACTCTCAAAACACAATATGGTCAAATTCCTTTTGCCTATGGCGATTATTTAGTTATCCCTCGAGGAACGATTTACCAAATCGAATTGGAAACTGAGGCCAATCGCTTATTTATTGTTGACTCCTTTAGCCCCATAACCTTCCCCAAAAGATACCTCAGTAAATATGGCCAATTACTCGAACACGCTCCTTTCTGCGAGCGCGATGTACGCAAGCCTCAAGACCTGCAAACCTTCGACGAAAAAGGCGAATACTTAATTAGTGTCAAAAAGAAAGGGCTACTTTATCCTATTTGGTACGGTACACATCCCTTTGATGTAGTAGGCTGGGATGGTTGCGAATACCCTTATGCATTTAGCATCCACGATTTTGAACCCATTACCGGGAGAGTGCATCAGCCACCACCCGTGCACCAAACCTTTGATGCGCACAATTTTGTAATCTGCTCATTTGTACCACGCCTATACGATTATCACCCCGATGCTATACCAGCACCCTATAACCATAGCAACATCGATAGCGATGAGGTATTGTATTATGTTGATGGTGAATTCATGAGCCGGAAACATGTTGAACGCGGAATGATCACCTTACACCCAAGCGGTATTCCCCATGGGCCACACCCAGGTGCTGTAGAGAAAAGTATTGGCAAAAAAGAAACACCCGAATTGGCAGTGATGGTAGACACCTTCCATCCTTTATTGATGACCGATTACGCAAAGGATATTGAAGATGATGACTATATCATGAGCTGGGCTGAATAATTGAATGATGAATTTTGAATGCTTAATGTTTAATGCAGGCCTTACAATATGCTAGTGCTGCCTCTTAAATATTAAGCATTTGCTTTTAAAAGATGCCATCAATATAAATCGCGCTAGCCATTAAGCACTAAACATTGGCCATTGTTTATGCAGTGTGGACAGGAATTGGTGCTGTTGGGAGTGTAATAGCAGGCATTGTTTTTTAAGAACCTGCTGACTTTTGGCGTTTGTTTTTTGTATTTACTTTAATCGCTACTCTTGTTGGACTAAAAATGTAAGTGCGCATTAATCTGCCTCATTAAAATAACGCCACACGATATTGGCTTTTGAAGCGCCAATGATTCGAGTAAGCTCTCGCTCCGTAAGTGTTTTAATCTTTTTCACACTTTTAAATTCTTGCAACAAATCAGTTGCTGTTTTTTCGCCAATACCCGGTATTTCTTCTAACTCATTTTTGATAGTCCCCTTGCTGCGCAACTGCCGGTGGAATGTTATCCCAAATCGATGTACTTCGTCGCGGATGCGGCGAACCAATAAGTGTGCAGGACTATCATAGGGCAATTGCAAAGGTGTTTTATCGCCTGGGAAGAAAATAGACTCTTCCCTTTTTGCCAAGCCTACAATGGTCATTTTGCCCATCAAATCTAATTGCTGAATACTCTTGAGCGCCGCACCCAACTGACCCTTTCCACCATCAATAATGACTAGCTGAGGCAAGGGCTTTTCTTCATCAATGAGCCGCTTGTATCGGCGATAAACAATTTCAGTCATCGACGCAAAATCATCAATCCCTTCTACGGTTCTTATTTTAAAATGACGGTATTCTTTATTGCTCGATACACCATTGCGGAAACAAACCATAGCAGCCACTGGATAAGAACCTTGAAAATTGGAATTATCAAAGCATTCGATGTGTTTGGGTAATTGGGGCAAATGCAAGGCCTCTTGGAGTTCTTGAAGGGTTTGAATATTCTTTTCTTCACTTGCTGTTTCCAGCATCAAAGCGTTTTTTCGTCTTAACTCATCACGGAAGATGAGGGCATTTTTCAAACCCATCTCCAGTAAATTTTTCTTATCGCCCAATTTGGGCACGGTCAATTTCAACTCCGCATGAGGCAAATTGATTTCCATCGATGCGATCACCTCTGTGGCTACAGAATTGAATCTTTCGCGGAAATGAGCATACGCCAATGATAGAATATCGGCATCCGTTTCATCTTCAAATTTCTTATCAATTTTGGTTGTATTGGCATAAATAATAGTGCCATTTTGCAGCATCATAAAATGCACAAAAGCAAGCTTATCATCACTCAAGATGCAGACCACATCAATATTATTGAGCCTTGGATTGACCACCGTAGATTTTTGTTGGTAGTGTTGTAACGAGGCTATTTTATGTTTAATAATTTCCGCCTTTTCAAATTCCATATTGCCCGCCAATTGCATCATTTCGGTTTTTAAACCTTTCAACACGGCAGCGATATTTCCTTTGAGGATATTGCGTATGTATTGAAGTTTTTCGTTGTAATTGTCGGCAGTTTGATAGCCTTCGCAAGGACCATTACAATTACCTAAATGATATTCAAGACAAACCTTGAATTTGCCCTTATTGATGTTTTGTTCGCTCAGATTTAAGGAGCAATTGCGCAGTGGAATATTTTCTTTGATTAAATCCAACAACTCGCGCGCGGCAAAAACAGAGGTAAAAGGGCCAATGTACTCACTGCCATCCCGAATCATGTGGCGCGTAAAAAAAACACGAGGAAATCGCTCATTTTTGATCACAATAAAAGGGAAGCTTTTATCGTCTTTGAGCTCGATATTATATCGGGGTTGATAATGTTTTATGAGTGAACTTTCTAACAAAAAAGCATCATGCTCATTATCGGTAACCGTATATTCAATATGCCTAATTTGGGCAACTAAAATTAAGGTTTTGCGATTATCTACAGAGCGGTAAAAATAAGAGCTTACGCGCTTGCGCAAATCTTTGGCTTTACCTATGTACAACAGCTCCTTTCCTTCATCAAAATACTTGTACACTCCCGGTTGATGCGGGATAGAGCTGGCAATCTCACTAAATTCCTCTTTGGTCATAAGTGCAGCAAGTACTGAGCTATCTATTGAAATTTGTAGGTAATTACCAGCTCTTTTTGTCGACCAATAAGAGGGTCGTTATGCTGTTGGATTTGGAGCACATGAACGGGGGAATACAGCAATTTTTGGGTTTCGCTGTTCCAAAAGGTCTCCTTTTTTGTTTCGATAAAAATATTTCGAATTTTATTGTGTTCAATATCCGCTGCTATTTGTAATTTTTGGGTATAGAGCTCAGGCTCTTTGGCAGTATAGGTAAAGGTTCGCGTTTGTGTAGTCGGCTCTTCAAACATGGCAAAATCATAGCGATTTAAAAATTTCGGATCACTAATATCTGCTTCAAAAAAAGTTTTGAAAATCGCACTCCATTTCATCGTCAAAGCCGATAACATCACACTATCTGTTTTGCCATTGAGTGTTGTGTATTGTTGCAATACATAAGGCTGTCCATGAAAGGTCTTCCATTGATCTTTGGTAAAATCTTTGATCGAAAAATAGGTACCATTGGAAAGATCGACAGATGCAGGTTTCTGCTCTTCTGCTTTTTTGCAAGAGGAAACAAAGGCCAAAAAGACCCACAATAACAAAACGGAATAGATACGATTCATAATGTCTTTTCTGAAAAAAATTAATCAAAGTAATTTAGAATGGGCCATGCGCGCAAAAAGATAAAACAAGCCGACGCCCAAAAGCGAACCAAAGGCATCGGCATAAATATCGTATAAATCTTTTGCTCTGCCCAAAAAGCAAAGCAATCCCTGCAACTCTTCTACTAGCCAGCCAAAGAGGCAACCCAACAGACCAATAAAAACCAATTTAGTCCAACGAATACTAGGCCCTGCCAATAAACATAAAAAACTGAAGCCTCCAAAAAGTATAAAATGAACCCATTTATCAGCAAAAGGGACTCGAAGATGGGGTATTTCATTACCCGGAATAAAGCAGGCAATAAAAATGAGCAAAGTCCACACAATTGCGGCGGACTTTGCTCTTTTTTTATGTATAGATTGGGCAGTGAATAATTGCCACATCATCAATAACTATTCTCCTATCAAGGCTTTGTACCCTGCTGCATCAAGCAAATCAGCCACATCAGCTTGGTTAGCAATGGTCATTTTTACCATCCAACCTGCGCCATAAGGGTCTTGGTTAACCGCTTCAGGAGCTGTATCCAAGGCAGCATTAAATTCAGTTACGGTACCGCTTAAGGGTAAGAACAAATCCGAAACTGTTTTTACAGCTTCTACTGTTCCAAACACGTCGTTGGTTTGCAATGCTTTGCCCACTGTATCAATATCTACAAAAACGATGTCACCCAACTCACGTTGAGCAAACTCAGTAATGCCTACTGTGGCTACATCGCCTTCGATTTTAATCCATTCGTGGTCTTTGGTGTACTTTAATGCTTCTGGAAATTGCATAATAAAAATAAGTTTGAGCCGTAAAATTAATAGTTTTCAGGGGAAAATCATAGTGACTTTTTTGATTTTGATAAAAGCCCCTTTTTATCTGACCATCCATTTTTTACTTTTCAGCTGCCAACCAAATCAAGTAAACCTGTGGATTATCGTATGATTTCATTCCAGACGCACCTTTGGGGGTGTAGATCTTAGCGCCCATCTTCCTTTTTTTAAAATAAAAATCCATTTCTGAAGCACAAATGAGCTTACCATTAAGTCTGGATTCAAATCGATGGGAGCCTGACATAAACTCGAGCTTTAATGATTGACTGCGAAAAGCACTATCATTGGGGTTGGCGGAGTCAAAGGGCAGATTAATGGAGGGCAATAAGCCCTTGTCTACACCATCAACAAAAAGCCTATATTCGTCTTCATTATTAGGCATATCTGTAGTATAAAAATAACCAGTCATTTTTGTGGGAATCTCTTTTTGACATGCAGCGAACAGAAGCATTATGGGCAATGCCCACAGAAATGGGAGGGTGGTTTTCATAAAGATTTGATTTTTCGTTGGCAAGACAACGCATCATCGAAATTTTTAGTACTTTAACCAGTTCTATTTGCGTCTTACAAAAGACGCAAATAATCCAAAACATATTATAAACTATGCATCATAAATGCTAAATTTGCTACCCCTTAAAATAATTTTGCTTTGCAATTAAAATCGCTCGAAATAAAAGGATTCAAATCCTTTGCCGACAAAACAGTTATTACACTGGATCATCCCATTACCGGAATTGTAGGCCCTAACGGCTGTGGCAAATCCAATATTGTGGATGCCATCCGATGGGTAATTGGTGAACATAAAATCAAATCCTTGCGTTCTGACAATCTGGACGACCTAGTTTTCAATGGCTCGCGAACGCGTTCAGCCTCTGGTATGGCCGAGGTATCCCTCACTTTTGAGAATACGCGCAACCTATTACCCACCGAGTTTACTACGGTCACCATCACACGCAAATTTTATAAAAGCGGCGAAAGCGAATACCGCCTTAACGATGTGGCTTGCCGACTAAAAGACATTCACAACTTATTCCTTGATACGGGTGTCAGCAACGACTCTTATGCCATTATCGAGCTGGGAATGGTGGATGATATCATCAAAGACAAAGAAGGTAGCCGCCGAAGAATGCTAGAACAAGCAGCCGGCATTTCAATCTATAAAACGAGAAAAAAAGAAGCCAAGCAAAAGCTAGAAGGCACCGAACAAGACCTTGCCCGTATCGAAGATTTATTATTTGAAATAGGTAATAATCTGCGCACCTTAGAAAGCCAAGCCAAAAAAGCAGAACGCTATTTTCAAATCAAAGACGAATACAAATTGGTGAGTATCGAGCTGGCCAAAGCATCGCTCGAAGATTTTAATGACCGATACAAGGGACTTAATGAACAACACAATACCGAGCAAGATCGCAAAGCACAAGTAGATGCAGAGGTAGCCACAGGCGAGGCGGCCATTGAGGGCGATAAAGTAAAACTTATCGAGCGCGAAACAGAATTGAGCCGCATGCAAAAGCAATTCAATGAGCTCAACAGCCGCATTGTTCAATTAGAAAACGAAAAGAAATTAGCCTCACAGCGATTAGAATATTTGCGTGAACGCGAAAGAAATCTGAGTGGCTTTTTAAGCAATGCCGACACGCAATGGAATGAACTACAAACAGCCATTACACAAGCCGAAGCACTAATCGAAAAAGAAAAAGTATCACTTGAGGATGCCCGCGAGCAGCTGGAATCACTGCGTGATATGGTAGCCGACAAACAAATCGTTTTTGAAGAGAAAAGAGGTATTGTAGAAGGCTTGCGCAAAGAAATGTTGGAAGACCAACGTCGTCAATTTGATGCCGAAAAGAAAGTGGCGATTGCCGATTCTTCGGTGATGAATATACAACGCAGCATCTTGCATACCCAAGACGAAATTGCCCAACGCGCCAACCAAATCAGCCAAATCAACAACGAAAAAAATATAGCCGAAGGCGAACAAAAAGAGAAACAAGGTTCCTTGCAAGAAATGCAAGCGCGCCACGAGGAGGTTAAAAATAAAATCCTTCAATCCCAAGGACAAATTGAAACCCTACGGAGCCAATTGATTGATGAAAACCGTAGTCTCGACTCACGAAAAAACGAACATGACCTGCTGAAATCCTTGGTAGAAAGCCTTGAAGGCTATCCAGACAGCATCAAGTTCTTGAGCAAAAACAAAGAATGGAACAACAAAGCACCCCTATTATCGGATGTCTTTGTGGTCCAAAATGAGTACCGCACTGCCATTGAAAACGTACTAGACCATTACCTCAATTACTACCTTGTCGACAATATTGAAGAAGCAGCAAAAGCCATTCACCTATTAGAAACAAACAAAAAAGGCAAGGCCAATTTCTTTGTGCTCGACCATTTTGCCAAGGCAGCAAAAGAACCTACAGCAGAAAAAATTGAAGCCGCCATTCCAGCCTTGAGTGTATTGAGTTTCGACGAACAATATGCGCCGCTTGCCAAACATTTATTAGGCAATGTGTACATTGCTACCGAAGGAAGCGACTTGCAAAAAATGGCTGTATCTAAAGATATAGTTGTTGTAGACATTTCAGGGAAAATGCGGGTGGGGCAATACAGCCTGAGCGGCGGTTCTATCGGATCCTTTGAGGGCAACAAAATTGGTCGCGCAAAGAATCTTGAACGATTAGCCAAAGAGATTGAAACCCTTACGATATCAACCAATACCTTACGCAGCCAAATCAGCGAAACACAAAATTTGATTGCTGGATTCAACTCAGAACTGAATGACAAAGCTATTGAGCAAACCAAAAATGAACTCAATCGTTTAAGCAATCATATCATCGGTTTGTCCAACCGTGTGGAGCACCTCGAACAGAGCAACGATACCAGTAATAAGCGGCTCGAAGACCTGCAAGGGCAATTGGAAGATACCCAAGACAACATCAGCAACACCCGTGGTGAGCTCGATGAAATCATTGCAGCTTTCCAAGCCTTACAAGCCCGTATTGCCTCAGCCGAGGCCGATTTCAAGGCAGTTGAGCTGGATTACAATATGGCCACTCAGCAGTACAATCAGCATAATATTGAATTCTTGAAGCAGCAGGCCAAAGCCGAAACTTTGCAACAAGATTTGAATTACCGCAATAGCAAACTAACTGAACTAAAGGGGCAAATCGAGACCAATAAAATACAATTACAAGAAACCTCACAACAAATTTCAGAAGCTTCGGGCAAACTGAATTTTGGCGATACTGAGCTCATCGATATGATGCGCAAGCGTGAGACTGATGAAAAAATACTCGCCGAAACCGACCGACTTTTCTACGAATTACGCAATACGGTCAATGCCGAAGAAGGCAAACTAAACCAAAAGCGCCGCGAAAAAGAACAAGCTGAAACGATCCTCAATGGCATCAAAGACAAGCTCAACGAAATGAAGCTACAGCTTGCCGGGATGAAAGAGCGCTTGAGTGTTGAATTTAAAGTAGACCTCGAAGAAATACTCGACCAAGACCGTACAGGCGAACAAAGTGTGGAAGAGCTGAATGCCGAAGCCGAGAAAATGAAAAAGCGCCTCGAGAATATGGGCGAGGTAAACCCTACGGCTATTGAGGCTTATACCGAGATGAAAGTGCGCCACGACTTTATTGTGGAGCAAAAGACGGACCTCGTGAATGCCAAAGACTCCTTGCTAGCCACCATCGAAGAAGTAGAACTCACTGCTAATACTAAGTTTAAAGAAACCTTTGATAAAGTACGTGAGAATTTCCAAGTGGTGTTTAAAGCGCTCTTTACCGAAGAAGACACGGCCGACTTACGCTTGACCGACCCAGATAATGTGGCCGACAGTGGCATTGAAATCTACGCTCAGCCCAAAGGCAAGCGCCCAAGTACATTGACCCAATTATCGGGTGGAGAAAAGACCTTGACCTCAACGGCCTTTTTGTTTGCGATTTACCTCATTAAGCCGGCGCCTTTCTGTATCCTCGATGAGGTAGATGCTCCGCTAGATGATGCCAACGTAGGCAAGTTTACCCAAATGATTCGCAAGTTCAGCGACAACTCGCAGTTCATTATTGTTACCCACAACAAGCAAACGATGGCTGCTGTGGATGTGATCTATGGGGTAACCATGCAAGAACTCGGTGTGAGTAAATTGGTGCCGGTGGACTTTAGGAGTTTGAATTAGGGGGTATAATTTGGGGCTGTAAAGCTTCATCTTACTATTAAGCTTTGTGTTCGGGCTATTACTGCAATCCCGCTGTCCCGCTGTTCGGGATGTTAGCGCAGCGCATCCCGAACCATGGATAGTGCGGATTTGTAATCCGCAGGCAATGCTTGCAATCCCCCGCTATTCGGGATACCTTCTCCCCTTTGCTTCCTTACTAAAACATTGCCCATAAAAAGTTACTTTTGAGGACAATCCTTCCTGCTTTATGTATTCGCTCATCAGCAATTTAATACGCAAAATTTTCCCTGCCGCTTGGCTTCAAAAAAACCAAATTGGGCTACGGAAAATCTACGCCCATTTCTTTGTGCCTAAAGGAGATTGTCATTGCGCTGTATGCAATCAAAGCCTTAAAGAGTTTGTATCCATTGACAAAAACGAACTACTCTGCCCTGCTTGTGGTTCGGGCAAAAGACACCGAAGATTGTTTGCCCTGTTGCGGGAGCAAGTAAAAAAAGGGGACAGCCTATTAGACTTTTCACCCAACGCGGGATTCTTGTATTATGCTCGCAAAACTTGGGGCAATCATTATTTCACTTCTAATTACGACCCCAAACACAGCACCGATTTCCATTTTGACATTACAGACATAGCCCACGATTCCAATGCCTTTGATGTCATCATTTGCTATCATGTATTAGAGCATATAACAGCAGATGCGCAAGCCATTAGTGAGCTCTATCGAATCTTAAAACCAGGCGGAACTTGTTGGATCCAAACGCCATTCAAAGAGGGTGAGATTTATGAAGACTTTTCGATTACAGGTGCTGCAGAACGATTGGAGCATTTTCATCAAGAAGACCATGTGCGCATCTATAGTGCGGAGGGCCTTGCCCAAAGGTTAAGCGCGGGAGGATTTAAAGTGGAAATCCTACATTTCCAAGAAAAAGAAAATCCAGACGAACATAAACAGATGGGTTATAAACAGGAGGAAACCATTCTTTTGGCCCAGAAATAATCCATCCCCTAAACAGAGAAAGTGACCATCTTGGTCACTTTCAGAAAACGATGTCACACACAATATGTTAGGCTGTGTAATGGGCAGAATTCAATTCACTATTAGCACGCTCAGCAGCCTCAATGGGCTCAAAAGACGACAAGGGTTCACCCTTTCCTTTGCGCACCCAAGTGGTATGCTCAAAATGGGCTGATGCTTTACGATCGGCAGTTACGATAGTCCATCCATCTTCCAGCTGATCAATGTTTCGGGTTCCCAAGTTAATCATGGGCTCAATAGCCAAAACCATATTTTCTTTTAAGCGCTTACCATCTCCACGACGGCCATAATTAGGCACATTGGGATCTTCGTGTAAGCTACGACCTACCCCATGGCCTACCAATTCACGCACAATACCATAACCATATTGGCCATTGGTGTATTGCTCAATGGCATAGGAAATATCGCCAACACGGTTGCCATCAGCAGCTTGTTCAATCCCTTTAAAAACAGATTCTTTCGTTACTTTTAATAGTTTTAAAACCTCTGGGGCAACATTACCAATGGCAAATGTGTATGCTGAATCTCCATGAAAACCATTCATATACACCCCGCAATCGATAGACACAATATCACCGTCTTTCAATTCATAGGAACTGGGGAATCCATGCACTACAGCCTCATTAACGCTGATGCACAAAGAGAAAGGAAAAGCGTGATTTTTAGGGCCATAACCTTTAAATGAAGGCACACCGCCATGGTCACGAATAAAAGATTCGGCCATAGTATCAATGGATAAAGTAGTGATACCGGGCCTTAAAAAAGTTGCCACCTCTGTTAAGGTGGCACTTACCGCTAGGGCGCTTTTTCTTTGAATTTCTATTTCTTCTAATGATTTGATATGTATCATCAACCAAATTTAAATAAATTAAACAGTAGTAGCTCCGGTACGACCCTGAATTCTACCGCCACTCATCAAGCCATCGTAATGGCGCATTAATAAGTGACTCTCTACTTGTTGCAAGGTATCAAGGATAACACCAACACCAATAAGCATTGAAGTACCACCAAAGAAACTTGCAAAACCAGCTGTTACTCCTAACAAACCGGCAATACCGGGAAGGATACCTGCAATAGCCAAAAATACCGCACCAGGCAATGTGATTCTATCCATTACTGTAGCTATAAAATTAGCTGTTGGCTCTCCGGGCTTAATACCTGGAATAAAGCTGTTGTTCCGCTTTAAGTTGTCGGCCATTTCTGTTGGATTAAATATCAATGCTGTGTAGAAATAAGTAAAGGCGATTACCAAAACAGCATAAATAAAATTGTGCCAAAAAGAAGTAGGGTCAGACAAAGAACGCATAAAGCTTCCAGAAGCTCCTTCGGTAGTCATGTTGGTGAAGCCAACGATAGTACCGGGAATGAACAAAATGGCTTGTGCGAAGATAATGGGCATTACACCTGAAGAGTTTACTTTCAATGGAATAAAATCACGAGCACCACCTTCAATATCTTTGGCAGCATTGGTGCTACCAATAATACGACGAGCATAGTTCAAGGGGATTTTACGAACACCTTGTGTCAACAAAATCAAACCAACGATAACGCCAATAAACGCAATAATCTCAACAAGGAATATCAAAAGACCACCTCCACCGCTTCCGCTCGTAGCGGCAAATTCTTGTATCACAGACTCTGGCAGACGAGCCAAAATACCGACCATAATAATGATTGATGTACCATTACCGATACCTTTATCAGTAATTTTTTCACCAAGCCACATTACAAACAAGGTACCAGCAGTTAAAACCACAACGGTGGTAAACCAAAACATAAAGCTGCTAAATTCAGGAATCAACGCTTGTGAAAACTCGGGACCGCGTAGGTAAGCAACATAAGCACTTGCTTGGAAAACAGTAACAATTACCGTAAGGTAGCGGGTGTATTGATTAACTGTACGGCGACCACTTTCTTCTTTTTGCAATTTAGCAATTTGAGGAACCACAATACCCGCCAACTGCATAAAAATAGAAGCAGAAATGTAAGGCATTACACCCAGAGCAAAAATAGATGCACGACTAAATGCACCACCAGCAAAGGCATTAAATAAACCCAACAAGCCGTCTGGCCCACCACCCGACTTAGAGTCGAGAATAACTGGATTGATACCAGGAATAGTGATGTAGCAACCAACGCGGTAAATCAATACCAGCGTAAGGGTAAATAAGATACGCTTGCGGAGCTCTTCAATACTCCAAATATTTTTAAGCGTTTCGATAAATTTCTTCACAGGATTTCAGAATAAATGAGGTGATGCAGCTAATAAAAAATAAAGTGCGAATAAACGACAAAAGACGCACTTTTACAAATGCGTCTTTTTGAAAAAAAAATAATTATAGAATTTCAACAGTGCCGCCAGCGGTTTCGATTGCTGCTTTTGCTTTTTCACTGATGGCATTCACAACAAATTTTACGTCAGTTTTGCTCATTTCACCATTGCCCAATATTTTTACTAGAGCAGTGCGGTTGATTAAACCATTAACGTACAAATTATCGAGGTTAAATTCTTTAAGTTCGTATTTAGAAATGATCGTATCCAATTGACCAAGGTTAAACACTACGTATTCCACTCGGTTTCTATTTTTGAAACCACGTTTGGGCATACGACGTTGGATCGGCATTTGACCACCTTCGTGACCTTTTTTACTTTGGTAACCAGTACGAGATTGTTGCCCTTTGTTACCTTTACCAGCAGTGGTACCACCACTACCTTCGCCACGTGCTACGCGTTTTTTAGAATGTACCGCGCCTTCAGCTGGTTTTAAATTGTGTAGTTGCATTGTGTGTTACAATTTTGAAACTTGCGCGGAATGTACAACCGCTCGCAAATTGATTTGAAAAAAATTATTTAGCTTCTTCTACTTTTACCAAATGGAATACAGTACGCACCATACCCAAGATTGACGGAGTAGCTTCTACTTCTACGCTTCTATTGATTTTGCTCAAACCTAAAGCGACTAATGTGCGCTTTTGGTATTCTGGGCGATCAATTCCGCTTTTTATTTGTGTTACTTTAATTTTTGACATGACTATTTTGTTTGATTAAGTAGCTGTGTAAAGGCTAAATAAAATTATCCGTTAAATACTTTTTTCAAGCTGATGTTGCGTTGTTTAGCAACAGCGATTGGTTCACGTAGTTTACTTAAAGCCACAACCGTAGCTTTTACCACATTTTGTGGATTAGCAGAACCCAAAGATTTGGAAAGAATATCGGTAATACCTACTGCTTCTAACACAGCACGCATGCTACCACCAGCGATAACACCAGTACCCGCAGCAGCTGGGCGTATCATTACTTTAGCAGCACCTTCTTTAGCAGATTGCTCATGAGGGATAGTACCACGCATAACAGGAACTTTAATCAAGTTCTTTTTTGCATCGTCAATACCTTTAGTAATCGCCTCTTGAACTTCTTTGGCTTTACCAAGACCTTGACCGACAATACCGTTACCATTACCAACTACCACCAAGGCAGAGAAGCTAAAAGTACGACCACCACTCGTTGTTTTCACAACACGGTTGATAGATACCACTTTTTCGTGAAGTTCTAATTCGCCAGCTTTTACTCGATTTAATTGTGTCTTAGACATTTTGTTGTGTATTATTTTGAATGTTATAGAAGCAATTGCTTCGTAAACGAAACTTTATTGGTTATAAAATTAGAAGATCAAACCTCCCTCACGTGCGCCGTCAGCTACTGCTTTTACACGACCATGGTACAAATAACCACCACGATCAAATACGCAATTAGCCAAACCTAAAGCTTTTGCTTTTTCAGCAAGTGATTTACCTACCAAAATAGATTTTTCAACTTTAGTACCTGCAGTTGCTGCGATATCTTTTTGACGAGAATTAGCCGCTACTAGCGTAAGACCTGTTGTATCATCGATTAATTGTGCATAAATATCACAATTGCTGCGAAATACAGACAAACGTGGTTTTTGAGCAGTACCACTGATTTTGGTACGAATACGCCAGCGTAACTTTTGGCGACGAACTACTTTATGATCTAAAGACATTTTCTTTCGTTTTTATTTTTACGGGCTTCAACACATAAAAGTATGAGCTACCGAATTGTATTAATGAATTAAACTATTAATTATTTACCAGCAGATTTACCAGCTTTACGACGAACAATTTCATCTTGGTAACGAACACCTTTACCTTTGTACGGCTCTGGTTTACGCAAGCTACGCAATTTAGCAGCAACCTGACCAATCAATTGTTTGTCGATAGACTCCAAAGTGATGGTAGGGTTTTTACCTTTTTCAGCGGTTGCTGTTGCGGTAATTTCTTTGGGTAATTGAAGAATGATATTGTGTGAATAACCTAAAGCTAAATCAATTTCTTGACCAGTAACTGTTGCACGATAACCCACACCCACTAATTCAAGTGTTCTTTTATAACCTTCTGTTACACCCATTACCATATTGGCAATTAGTGAACGATACAAACCATGCATAGCACGATGACGAATTTGTTCAGTTGGACGAGATACTTCGATGTTACCATCTTTCTCTTCGATTTTGATATCTCTATCAACGGCTAATTTCAATTCGCCTTTTGGTCCTTTTACAGACACCTCGTTATTGGCAGAAACAGTAAGCGTAACGCCTTTGGTAACGGGGATTAATTTTTTGCCTATACGTGACATAGTAATTTGTTTGAAAAATGTGTTTTAAAAAATCAATTTGCCTAACCGGTCAGCCTGTATAGGTTGTGGGGCTTAATGTATTAGGTCTTGTATGCTTATTATAAATTCTTAGAAAATGTTACACAACACTTCACCACCAACGTTTTGAGCACGCGCCTCTTTATCGGTCATTACACCTTTAGAAGTAGAAACGATAGCCACACCCAAACCATTTTGTACACGACGGATTTCAGCTGGTTTAGCATATTGACGAAGACCTGGACGACTTACGCGCTCTAAAGTACGGATAGCTGGTTCTTTAGTAGCAGCATCGTATTTTAAGGCTATTTTAATCAAGCCTTGTTTGTTATCATCTTCAAATTTGTATTTCAAGATGTACCCTTTGTCGTAAAGAATTTCGGTGATACGTTTTTTTACGTTAGATGCAGGAATTTCAACGATACGGTGTTGCGCCATTTGGGCGTTACGAATACGAGTTAAAAAGTCTGCAATTGGATCTGTTACCATTTTTGATTTGTTCTTTATTGAATGAAATAATTGTTTCCGGTTTCAGGATGTACGAACAACACCGACCTCGAAACTAAAAATTTTGCTGAGCTTACCAGCTTGCTTTCTTAACGCCTGGAATTTTGCCATCCAAAGCCATGTCACGGAAGATGTTACGGCACATACCGAAGTAGCGCATATAACCTTTTGGGCGACCTGTCAATTGACAACGGTTTTTCAGACGCACTGGAGAAGCATTTTTTGGAAGCAAATCCAAAGCAGCATAATCACCAGCAGCTTTCAAAGCAGCACGTTTTTCAGCGTACCGAGCAACTGTTTTTTCGCGTTTAATTTGACGCGCTTTTACCGATTCTCTTGCCATTATTAGTTGTTATCTTTTTTAATGTTTTTGAAAGGCATTCCTAATTCTTTCAACAATTCGTAAGCTTCTTCGTTGGTACGAGCAGTGGTTACAAAAGTGATATCCATACCGCTAATACGGTTAAGTTTATCGATGTTGATTTCAGGGAAGATGATTTGCTCAGTAACACCCATTGTGTAGTTTCCACGGCCATCGAATGATTTCTCATTGATACCTTTGAAGTCACGAACACGAGGAAGAGATACAGATACAAAACGATCTAAAAAGTCATACATATTTGTGCTGCGCAATGTTACACGGCAACCAATAGGCATTGCTTTACGCAATTTGAAGTTTGAGATATCTTTTGAAGACAAAGTAGCTACTGCTTTCTGACCAGAAATGTTGGTCATTTCATTGATCGCATCATCGATAAGTTTCTTATCAGAAGTAGAGCCTTTAACGCCTTGGTTCAAACAAATTTTTACCAAGCGAGGGCATTGCATCACTGATTTGTAGCCAAATTTTTTCATTAAGTTTGGTACTACTTCGTCTTTATACTTAGACTGTAATCTTGGAGTATATGTTGTCGTTGCCATTATTTAATTACCTCCCCAGTTTTTTTAGAAATACGAACAAAAGTGCCCTCTTTTCTTTCGCGCTTAACGCGAACAGGAGCTTTAGCTTTTGCATCCCACAACATTACATTGGAGATGTTAATCGGTGCTTCTTGTTTAACAATACCGCCCTGAGGATTTTGAGCGTTTGGTTTCAAGTGTTTAGTGATAATGTTTACACCCTCAATAAGCACAAGGCCCTTTTGAGGATATACCGCTTGGATAACACGTGGTGTAGTACGGTCTTTATCATCACCGGCAATAACTACAACGCTATCGCCTTTCTTGATATTAAATTTAGGTTGAAATCTTTTTTTCACTGCTTATATTATTAAGTTGTCGTACAGTCGTTTTTCCAATTGGGCTGCAAATGTACGGCATTTATTTTACAATACCTCTGGTGCGAGGGAAACAATTTTCATATATCCCTTATCACGCAATTCGCGGGCTACTGGGCCGAAGATACGAGTACCACGTGGGTCGTCAGAGTTGTTGAGTAATACCACTGCATTGTCGTCAAAGTTGATATAAGAACCATCTTTACGACGCAATTTGTTTTTGGTACGTACAATTACTGCTTTCGAAACGGTACCTTTTTTCATGTTACCGCCAGGTATAGAGTCCTTTACAGTCACAACGATTTTATCGCCGATACCTGCATAGTCTTGACCTGAGTTTCCCAACACGCGGATGCACAATACTTCTTTGGCACCACTGTTGTCGGCTACGCTGAGCCTCGATTCTTGTTGTATCATCTTTAAATAAGATTACTTAGCTTTTTCAATAATTTCTACTAAACGCCAGCATTTGTTTTTGCTCAATGGGCGTGTTTCCATAATGCGCACTACGTCACCAACACCAGCAGTGTTGTTTTCGTCGTGTGCCATGAATTTGGTCGTTTTTTTAACGAACTTACCGTATAACGGGTGTTTAATTTTACGCTCTACTGCTACAGTGATGCTTTTGGCCATCTTGTCGCTGCGAACGATACCGATACGCGATTTTCTACTTTTTCTTACTATCGTAGTTGACATCTCTTAAAATATTAATTTTAGATACCTGCTTTTCTTTTTGTTTGCTCAGTTTTCAAACGAGCTACTTCGCGGCGGAGTGAACGGATAGTAAGCGGGTTTTCTATCGGGTTCACAGCGTGGCTGAATGTTAGTCTTTTCAACTGCAATTCAGTTTCAGCTACCTTATCGGCTAAGCCCTGACCATCGAGCGAGCGATAATCTTCTTGTTTTGCTTTTTTTGCCATGGTTAATTTGTATTTATTATCGATTGCCTCTTTGTTTTATGCCAACAAAATTCACAACCTACTTTTAAAAAAATATTTTAGTCTTTCACAAAACCATTAAAAAATGGTATTGCTCGGCTTAAGCTTCTGCGTAATCTCTACGGGTTACAAACTTAGTAGCGATCGGCAATTTTTGTGCTGCAAGAGCCATTGCTTCTTGTGCAACTTTTGCAGAAACGCCTTCAATTTCGAACAAGATGCGACCTGGTTTTACAACAGCTGCCCAATATTCCAAACTACCTTTACCTTTACCCATACGTACTTCGGCTGGTTTATTGGTAATCGGTTTGTCTGGGAAGATGCGAATCCAAACGTTACCTTCACGTTTCATATGACGAGTCATCGTTTGACGAGCGGCTTCAATTTGACGGTTCGTTATCCATTTTGGTTCTAAAGCTTTGAGGCCAAATGAACCGAAGGCAATCGTAGCTCCACGTTGAGCGTTTCCTCTGATTCGGCCTTTGTGGGCTTTCCTGTGTTTTGCTTTTTTTGGCTGTAACATGGTTACAATATTTTATTAATAGTGTTGTCTAAAAAAAAGTTTTCTTTACTCACAACTTAGTTGCGCGGAGCGCCGCCTCTGTTGCCACCACCACGGCGTTCGCCTGCTGGTTTTCTGTCGCCACCACGGCCACCACCTCTACGGTCGTCACCTTGGAAAGCTGCTGCGCGTGAACCGTTGCCTTTTGCTTCGGTACCTGCTGCAAAGTTTGGATTCAAATCTCTTTTACCCAATACTTCACCTTTACAGATCCATACTTTGATACCGATTTTTCCGTAAACAGTCATGGCATAAACAGATGCGTAATCAATATCCATACGGAAAGTATGTAATGGGGTACGACCTTGTTTAAATTCTTCCGAACGAGCAATCTCTGCACCACCCAAACGACCACCAAGCTTTACTTTGATCCCTTCAGCGCCCATTCTCATAGCTGTTGTAATAGCCATTTTGGTAGCACGCTTGAAGCTTACACGACCTTCGATTTGACGAGCAATTGTTTCACCAACAATTACTGCATCCAATTCCGGACGACGGATTTCCATAATGTTGATTTGAACGTCCTCTTTGTGAGTCAGTTTTTTCAACTCTTCTTTGATACGATCTACCTCTGTACCACCTTTACCAATAATGATACCTGGCTTAGAAGTATGAATCGTGATAATTAGTTTTGCCAATGTGCGCTCGATAACAATACGGCTGATACCACCTTTATTGATACGTGCAGCGAGGTAAGTACGAATCTTGTGATCTTCTACAAGTTTCTGACCGAAATCTTTTTTCTCACCGTACCACATAGAATCCCATCCGCGGATGATACCTAACCTGTTACCAATAGGATTTGCTTTTTGACCCATTCTACTTTATATTAATGAATGTTGAATTAATTAGTTTTGATTTGTTTTTGCACGACCATCTACAACAATAGTAACGTGATTGCTACGCTTACGCAAACGGTATGCACGGCCTTGTGGGGCTGGGTTCATACGTTTTAGCGTGCGACCGCAATCAACGAAGATTGTTTTTACATAAAGGTTTGCTTCAATTACATCCACCCCTTCGTTTTTCATTCTCCAGTTGGCGATAGCGCTCAATAGAAGTTTTTCCAAAGGCACTGAAGGGTGTTTGGGACTGAATTTTAGGGTATTTATTGCTTTCTCTACATCCATACCACGGATCAAATCGGCCAATAGACGCATTTTGCGTGGCGATGTAGGTTGATTACTTAAGCGAGCTACAGCTTCCATTTTTATAGAAATTGTTCTTTATAAATTGGCACTCCAGAAGAAGATACCGTTATTTTGTTGAAAAAAAATTAATTATTATTTGCTTCCGCTATGGCCTTTGAAATTGCGTGTTGGTGCAAATTCTCCAAGCTTATGGCCTACCATGTATTCTGTTACATAAACAGGGATAAATTTATTGCCATTGTGTACTGCGAATGTTTGACCTACAAAATCCGGAGTGATTGTAGAGCGACGGCTCCAAGTTTTCACTACACCTTTTTTTGCTTTACCTTCTGCAATAGCAAGTACTTTGCTTTCTAATTTTGCATCTACGTAAGGTCCTTTACTAACTGAACGAGCCATTTCTTGTTTTTAATTTTAATAATGAATGTTGATTTGCAAAATTGCCATTTTAACGAATCACTGTTATACTTTCTTTATACTTAGCTAGTATGAACTAGAGTTTTTTACCATTTTTACGTTGGATAATCAATTTATCCGAACCTTTTTGCTTACGTGTTTTTTCACCTTTAGCATATTTACCGTTACGGCTACGTGGATGTCCACCTGAAGAGCGACCTTCACCACCACCCATCGGGTGATCTACTGGGTTCATCGCTACCCCTCTTGTACGTGGGCGAATACCTTTCCAACGATTACGACCAGCTTTACCCATTGATTGTAATTGGTGGTCGCTATTCGATACCGTACCTACTGTAGCCATACAGTTGATCAATACTTTACGCAATTCACCAGAAGGCATTTTGAGTACAGCGTATTTTTCTTCTTTATTCGCCAATTGAGCAGAAGTACCTGCCGAGCGAGCCATTGAACCACCTTTACCAGGTTGTAATTCGATGTTATGGACAGTAGTACCCAATGGCATGTTTTTCAACAATAGTGCATTACCTACCTCTGGAGCAACAGCGTCACCACTGATTACTTTTGTACCAACTTCAAGACCTTGTGGGGCAATGATGTAGCGCTTTTCACCATCTGCATAAGCTAACAAAGCGATAAATGCGGTACGGTTTGGATCATACTCAATTGATTTAACGGTAGCAGGAATATCCTTTTTGCTGCGTTTAAAATCAATGATACGGTATTTAGTTTTGTTACCTCCACCGATGTAGCGCATTGCACGACGACCTTGGAAGTTACGACCGCCAGTACCTGGCAATGCTTCAAGCAAGCTCTTTTCGGGAACATTGGTAGTAATCTCTGCGTAT
>JAXITL010000030.1:0-21089 GCA_034680125.1 Chitinophagaceae bacterium | reverse complement strand
TTTTGCTTTGGTTATTGGTGGTTATAACAGTTCAAATACATCTCATTTAGTAGAGCTTTGTGAAGAAAAATTACCCACCTACTATATCAAAGATGAAAATTGCTTGCTCAACGAAAAGCTAATTGCACATTTCGATTGGCGACAGCATACAGAAGAAATGACCACAGATTTTATACCTCAAAAAGAGAACTTGAAAATAATGGTTACCTCTGGTGCGTCTTGTCCTGATGCACTTGTCGAACGAGTAATAGCAAGGCTTGCAGAGCTTACCGCTAATCAGTTTGATGTTGAGGCTTTGTTGGCTGATATCTAGTTGTTGCCCTGTCAAATAAAGCTCATTGTTTCTTTCTAGGGATGGTGCAGCATTGTATGCAAAGCTATTTATATAAGATTTCTTTCGGCTTCGATCTTGCTAAGATCGCAATGCGTGGGTTTTTAAGTCATGGTACTTAAATCTAAAGTAGACATCCTTATTTACCCACATCATCTTTTTTTTATCTTGCCTGAGTTATTTTTGCTGCCAAAGCTTCAAAATATAAATGGACCACTCAAAATTACACGAAGACCTTTTAAGAGCGTTTAAAGAAGAAAAGGAACTAATAGTTGAGCATCTTTCCTTGTTAGATCCCTTGGCGGTTTCGCTACGGAAGCCAATAGCAGCAAGGGTATGGAATAGTATTGTATTTGTAATCTTAGAATCAATTATTTGGTTGAGCATGGGGGCCATAATAGCTTTTGTTGTTCTACGTGATAAAGTTTACCCCTTTTATATCTTAGCAAGAATGCGCAGTAAGGGTGCCCAGCTCGGATTTAGTGATAGAGATATGAATAACCTCTATTATTCTGTTGTGGTTTTCGCTG
This sequence comes from Chitinophagaceae bacterium, assembly GCA_034680125.1. Classification (GTDB taxonomy): domain Bacteria; phylum Bacteroidota; class Bacteroidia; order Chitinophagales; family Chitinophagaceae; genus Rurimicrobium. The sequence goes on along the minus strand of JAXITL010000030.1, from coordinate 20,228 downwards.
TCTTGATTGTTTTGTTGCTTTTTATCATTGCCCGAAACCTTGCCTCACTGCGCAAAAAAAATAACATCCTCCAAATGGCAGGACAAACGATTAAAACTGTTGTGGGGGAACAACTCAAACGAAAAGCGACAATTGAGGCTATTGATCAACGGCATTTTGGCATACTAACGCCTGAAGTTATTCCCGATTTGAAAGCTACAGAAGTTAAGAACCCTGCGTATTGATTTTTGTGAATTTAGGATACCTTTAAAAGCGCTAAGAGAAGCGATGATTGGATACGATACCAAAGGAATGTAGAACATCAGCTATTTTTATTTTTAAAACGATTTTCGCTTGTCAGCAATCTATCTTAAGGGCTTTAAAACTTACCTTGCATTGGAGCGTTCGATGTCGGTGAACACCATCACTGCCTATCTGCACGATGTAGATTTATTGCTTCAATTTTTACAAAAGCACTCCATCAATATTGTTGCGGTAAGCCTCAAAGATTTACAGCAATTTGTTCAATTTGTTTCGGAGATGGACTTAAGTGCCAATTCTCAGGCAAGAGTGCTCAGTGGGATAAAATCTTTTTATAAATTTTTGTTGCTGGAGCAGGTTGTTCAGCAAGATCCAACCGAATTATTAGAAGCGCCAAAGCTCACTCGGCCATTGCCTACCATACTTTCGATCGCCGAAATTGACCAAATGATGGCGGTCATTGATCACAGCAAACCGGAAGGTCAGCGCAATCGAGCTATGCTCGAAACAATGTACAGCTGTGGTTTGCGCGTTTCGGAGTTGGTTTCTTTAACGCTATCAGGTTTGTTTTTGGATATAGATTTTATAAGGGTTACCGGCAAGGGTAATAAAGAAAGATTGGTGCCTATTGGAGCAGTAGCGGTGCAACAAATAAGTCTTTATCGTGAACATATTCGTAACCATATCGCGGTCAACGAAAATTGTACAGACGTTCTGTTTTTAAATCGAAGAGGAAAAGCCCTGAGTAGGGTGATGATTTTTATGATCATTAAAGATTTGGCCGCAAAAGCTGGAATTAAAAAGAATATACACCCTCATACCTTTCGTCATTCATTTGCCACACATTTAGTAGAGGCTGGCGCCGATTTAAGAGCTGTTCAAGAAATGATGGGTCATAAAAGCATCACCACCACAGAAATTTATACGCATCTCGATAAAGGATATTTACGCAATACACTTGAGCAATTTCATCCACGATACAATGGCTAGGATATTTGGGGCCATTATTTTCTATCTGGCAAATAGGGCCTTGCTTGGCTTGGATAGGCGCCATCAATAGGAGTGGCTGAGTTTATAGAATTTCCTCTTTTCAGAAGTACGAATAGCTTATTTTCGCAGTCTAATTAATTTTTGAATATAATGCTTACCCATTTGATAAAAGAGTCTGCGGTAGCGGCTTTGCAACATTTTTATCCCGATCAAACCTTTACAGCAGATGCAGTAAATGTAAATGAAACTAAAGTAGAGTTTAGTGGCGATTATACGATTGTGCTGTTCCCTTTTGTAAAAATGTTGCGTTGCAAACCCGATGAGTTGGGTAAGCAATTGGGTGAGTTTTTAGTACAAAAGCAATCCGATTTATATACTGATTATCAAGTGGTGAGTGGTTTTTTGAACCTTAGCGTAAACGATAATTACTTTGTGCAATTGTTGCAACAAAATTGGTACAATACCTCTTTTGGAGCGGGTGCGGTATCGGGTAAAAAAGTGATGGTGGAATATTCATCACCCAATACCAATAAGCCTTTGCACTTTGGGCATTTGCGCAATATTTTTTTAGGATATGCGCTAGGAAATATTTTAAAAGATACCGGCAATACCGTTGTAAAGGCCAATCTTATTAATGACCGGGGCATCCATATTTGTAAATCGATGGTGGCTTGGAAACGCTACGCACATGGTGCAACACCGCAAAGCACAGGAATGAAGGGAGATCATTTAGTAGGCGATTACTACGTGCGATTTAATGATGTTTATAAGGTAGAAGTAGCAGGCTTAGTAGCCAGTGGTATGGATGAGAAGATGGCCGAGAAAGAAGCTCCCATCATGCAAGAAGCCCAACAAATGTTGCGCGAATGGGAGGCTGGAGACAAAGAAGTTTATGCACTTTGGCAAACCATGAATGGCTGGGTGTATGATGGTTTTAAGGTTTCTTACGATAGACTAGGTGTTGATTTTGATAAAATGTATTATGAAAGCAATACTTATTTGTTGGGCAAAAGTATTGTTGAGAAAGGTTTAGAAAAAGGAGTCCTTTTTAAAAAAGAAGATAACAGCGCTTGGATTGATTTGACAGCAGATGGCCTGGACCAAAAATTGCTTTTACGTGGAGATGGCACATCCGTTTATATGACACAAGATGTGGGTACTGCCGTTTTGAAATACAATGATTTTGGTCTTGATCAATCGGTATATGTCATTGCCGATGAGCAAAATTACCACATGCAAGTACTCAAACTCATTTTGCAAAAAATGGGTGAGCCCTGTGCAGAGGGTATTTTTCACTTGTCCTACGGAATGGTAGAATTACCAAGTGGCAAAATGAAAAGTCGCGAGGGTACTGTGGTTGATGCCGATGATATGATGGATGAAATGGTGCGTATGGCCCAAGAACAGACGGAAGAAAATGGCAAGGCCGATGGCTTTAGCGCAGAAGAATTAGCGGCTTTGTATCAGATGATTGGTATGGGGGCACTTAAGTTTTACTTATTGCGTGTTGATCCTAAAAAGCGTATGATTTTCGATCCAAAAGAATCGATCGATTTACATGGATTTACGGCTACTTTTATTCAGTATGCTCATGCGCGCATTTGTTCTATTCTGCGCAAAGAGCATTTACCTCTTATGCCTAGTTCACAGCATTTTGATGCTTTTGTACATAGTCAAAGCTTAAGCCAAACGGAGAAAAATATTTTATTATCGCTAGAGCAATTCCCGCAAGTACTGCAGAGTGCTGCTGATGAAATGAGTCCTTCTATTATTTGTAATTATGCCTTTCAATTAGCGCAGTCATTCAATAGCTTTTATGATCAGCACAGTATTTCTAAGGCCGAAAATGAAGAAAAAAAGCAATTGCGTTTGATGATGATTATTATGACAGCACAAACCCTTCGCCGCGCAATGAATTTATTGGGTATTGCTTTGCCTGAGAAAATGTAATTTTTTTTGAAAGAAAAAATGTAAACCATGTCCACAACCATTACTTGTCCTAATTGTAGCACACAATTTGAACCTACTGACGCATTACGAGATCAATTGCAGAAGGATTTGCGGAAGCAAATGCAAGATTGGAAGGTACAGCAGCTAAAGGATTTCGAGCAGAAAGAAAAAGAACTACAGCAATTAAGGGAAGAGCAAGAGATTGCTTTTGAGAAAAAATTAAGTGAGCAGAGAAATCTACTGGCTAGCTCTATTGCCAAAGAGCAAGAACTGAAATTTGCAGCACAATTTGAGGCCCAAATCAAACACCTGAATCAAACCAATAGTGATAACGAAGCTCGCTTGAAAGAGGCCCGCGAAAAAGAATTGGATTTTCTGAAGAAAATGCAAGAGCTCCAGAATAAAGAGCAAGAATTGGATATTAAAATGCAACAGCAATTGCTCGAAGCAAGAACAGAGCTATCGCAATTGGTGCGTAAAGAAGAGGAAGAAAAATTTAAAATTAAAGAGCAAGAATTTCAGTTTAAGATAAAGGAGGTAGAGCATCAAATGGAGCAGCAGCGTAAGCTTACCGAGGAAATGCGGCGCAAAGCAGAGCAAGGTTCTATGCAATTGCAAGGCGAGGTGCAGGAATTGCTGTTAGAAAATATGTTGCGTCAAAAATTCCCCTTTGATATTATTGAAGAAGTAGGGAAGGGCGTTCGTGGAGGAGATTGTGTCCAAATCGTGCGCAACCAATATGGGCAAGAATGCGGTAAAATTATTTATGAAAGCAAGCGTACAAATGCTTTTAGTAAAGATTGGATTGAAAAATTAAAAGCCGATATGCGCAGTACGGGTTGCGATTTGGCCGTTATTGTATCCCAATCTTTGCCCAAGGATATTGAAACTTTTGGAATGATGGATGGTGTTTGGATTTGCTCCTACAAAGAAGCAGCAACTACTGCCTTGGTTTTGCGGGAGCAAATTTTGAAAGTGCACCAGGTGATGCAAAACAGCGAAAACAAAACCGATAAAATGTCTTTGTTGTACTCCTACCTGACCAGTAATGAATTTTCGGAGCAATGGAAAGCCATGCGAGAAGGTTTTCAGTCGATGAAAAATTCGATTCAGAAGGAGCGCGATGCCATGGAGAAATTATGGAAAATGCGCGAAAAGCAATTGGAGAAAATATTGCTTAACGCCGCTCATATCAAGGGTTCTGTTGAGGGTATTTCTGGTTCGAGCAATATCGATTTTGATTTAATTGACGATGAGGATAGCTTATTATTAGAATAGTTCATTCCCTGCTTATCCTGATATAATATTTGATGATGTTGCTTCAATAAGGTTAGGAGTATTTTTGTAGTTCAAATACTATGTACATGAGTTTAAACGATGCCTTGCATTGGCGCTATGCGCCCAAAAGAATGACCGGTGCAAAAGTTGCTGATGATAAAATTGCGGCCATTGTAAAGGCTGCTCAATATGCACCTACATCGATGGGCTTACAGCCGTTTAAGTTTATTTTAGTCGAAAATAAATCCTTACAAGAAAAGATTAAGCCCATTGCATATAATCAGGCTCAGATTACCGAGGCTTCTCATTTATTGGTGCTCTGTGCCTATACCAAACTAGATCAACAGCACATTGATCAATACATCCAAAATATAATAGCAACGCGTGGGGTAAGCAGGGAAAGTCTTGATGCTTTTGCAGCTTCCATGAGTCGTTTTGCCCAAACCCAAACAGAAGAACAGATAAAGCATTGGGCTGCTAACCAAACGTATATTGCCTTGGGTTTTGCATTGGCTGAAGCAGCACTTATAGGTGTAGATGTGACCCCCATGGAGGGTTTTAGTGTTCAGAAGCTCGATGAGTTATTTGAATTGCCTCAACAAAATCTAAGCAGTATTGCTCTTTTGGCTATTGGATATAGGGATGTGGACAATGACTTTCTGGCCCACGAAAAGAAAGTACGAAAAAAAGTAGAGGAGCTCCTTATTCGTTTTTAGCTGCTTAATATCAATTCTAATTCTGCAATCATTATTGCCGTTGCTCCCCAGATAATGGTTTCGTCAGGAAGTTTATAAGCATTGACTGTTCTTTTTATAGGAGGTTCAATGTTTGTGCTGATTTCGGCTTGTACTTTTGACTGGGCTCTAAGGATAGTCGATAGGGGTATTTCTATCACCTCCTTTACCTCCTCGATACTGAGCTTATAGTGATTCATTTCTTCCACAAAACCTATGTAAGGGAATACCTGATAATTACTAATGGGTATATACACAGGGCTTAAGGATCCAATGGTCTTGATTTGGTGTTGTTCAATTCCTATTTCTTCGAAAGTCTCTCTCAGTGCCGTTTCCATAAGGTCTGTATCACCGGGTTCTTGTCTGCCTCCAGGAAAACCAATTTGACCACTATGTGCATGTCCATCCTCTGTGCGGCGTATAGTAAGGAAATGCCACTCTTCATTTTTGTGAAATAGTAAAATCATTACAGCGCTCAATTTTGCATCATTTGGGATGCTTTCAGGCATCGCTTTTATTCTCGGAAACATCATTTCAAGCGCTTCTTTATTCGGTAAAGGCTCTTGTAATTTTTGTTTTAGAATAGACAACAAGTCTGGTTGATCCACAATTTTCATAGCGTATAGGTACTATTTCAGCGAGGTATAAAGTTGTTTGATAAAAAGTAAAAAAACCACCAATCTTTTTGCTTGATTAGTGGTTTTTTTGGTCTGGATTTGATTAATAGGAACGAGCAAATACGACTCTTTGTGTCGAAGGATTGCCTGTTAAAATGCATTTCCCTTCTTCTTTTTCATTATTAAAGGGGATACAACGTATCGTTGCTTTTGTTAGTTCTTTGATTTTTTCTTCTGTCTCCGATGTGCCATCCCAGTGGGCATATACAAATCCAGTTTTCTCGTCGAGCACTTGTACAAATTCTTCCCAAGTATCTACTTTAGTGCTCTTTTCTGCCCTAAATTTTAATGCTCGGTCATACATGTTTTGTTGGATGTCGCTCAGCAATTGAACGAGATGTTCGGTCAAACCATCTAAGGATAAACTTTGTTTTTCTTTAGTATCGCGACGCGCCACCTCGGCAAGATTATTTTCTAGATCACGAGGGCCAAGAGCAACACGCACTGGTACGCCACGCAATTCGTACTCGGCAAATTTCCAACCTGGTCGTGTGCTATCATCATTGTCATATTTTACCCGCACACCTTTTGCCTGCAATTCATGAACGAGTTCATTTGCTTTCTCATCCAATCGAGCACGAACCGCTTCATCTTTACTGTAAATAGGAACAATGACTACCTGCAAAGGGGCCAATTTTGGGGGCAAAACCAATCCTTCGTCATCACTATGGGCCATCACCAGTGCGCCAATTAAGCGCGTAGATACGCCCCAAGATGTTGCCCAAACATACTCGAGTTGGTTGTTTTTGTCTGAAAATTTTACATCAAATGCCTTGGCAAAATTTTGGCCTAAAAAGTGTGAAGTACCTGCCTGTAGTGCTTTACCATCTTGCATCAAAGCCTCGATACAATAGGTATCTTCGGCACCTGCAAAACGTTCATTGGCAGATTTTACCCCACGAAGAACGGGCATAGCCATGTATTCTTCAGCAAATTGAGCATAGACCTCAATCATTTTTTCTGTCTCTTCGATGGCTTCTTGTTTGGTGGCGTGGGCAGTATGTCCCTCTTGCCACAAAAATTCTGCTGTACGCAGAAATAAGCGAGTACGCATTTCCCATCGTACTACATTGGCCCATTGATTGATGAGAATAGGGAGGTCGCGGTAACTTTGGATCCAGTTTTTATAGGTATTCCAAATGATGGCTTCAGATGTTGGTCGAACCACCAATTCTTCTTCTAATTTGGCATTGGGGTCAACAATTAATTTGCCCTTGTTATTGGGGTCGGCTTTTAAACGGTAATGGGTAACAACCGCACATTCTTTGGCAAAGCCTTCGGCATTCGTCTCTTCTGCTTCAAAAAGACTTTTGGGCACGAACAAGGGGAAGTAAGCATTTTGATGCCCCGTTTCTTTAAATCGTTTATCCAATACATCACGCATGTTTTCCCATAGGGCGTATCCATAAGGTTTGATAACCATACAGCCGCGTACAGCCGAATAATCGGCCAATGACCCTTTGAGAATCAGGTCATTATACCATTGTGCGTAATCTTGTGAACGAGATGTTAATGTATTTGCCATGTTTAAACGAGGCTGTTTTTTTTAAGTCTTAGTTAAGAATTTCTGCGGGCAAATGTACTACATTCGATAAAGTTTACAGAGCAGTTTTTACGCTATTAATATTTTGTATTATGAAAAACCTATTCCTCATTGGTGTTGTATTGCTCAGTTCTTTTTTGGAGGCTGAGGCACAAAGCGGTAGTACTTATCAAGATGATATCTATTATACTGCTGATGATGCCCGCAGGGATGCACAAAAAAAGGCTAAAAAGAAGAGGAATAATAGCCAAGAAAGCAATGCAAGTGCGGATAATTATGACCCAAACAACGGGAATTATGATGCGCTAAATGATCAAGATTTTATTTACGATAATACCAGCTATATAGATTATGACGACGACGATTATACCTACTCCTCATATTTTAATCGTTTTGGTAGCAGAGGTTTTTATGACCGTCCCTATTTTAGCACCTTCAATAATCCTTATTGGTATAATTCCAATTGGGTAGATCCTTATTGGGGTTGGAGCCCATGGTATCGACCTGGAATCAATATCGGTTTTGGTGCTGGCCCTTATTGGAATTCCTATTGGGGATGGCAGTCTTGGTATGGATTTGGAGGCTTCAATAGTTTTTATTACTCGCCAGTTTACTCTATGGGCTGGGGTAATGGCTGGGGTGGCAACAACTTTTGTGGCAATGGCTTTTATGGCAACTATTGGAATGGCTATTATGCAGGTATGTATGGTGGTGGTGGATGGAACAGCGGGGGCTGGAACAATAATCGACGAAACATTACTTATGGGCCTCGTTATTCTATGAGCAATATCACCCAAAATAATGGTCGTTCTGCAGTAAACTTTGGTGGTCGTAGAACTATTAGTGGAAGTACTTGGCGACAAACACAGTCTGGAAATAATAATCAAAGGGGACAAGTTTACCGCGATAATAATTTGGGTGGAACGCAAAATCGAAGCATGAACGGCCGTGGGGAAATGAATCAAAACAATTCATCACAACGACCAAGAGAAAGCAGATTTATAAATGGCTCGGCAAACGACCAACGTTTCGATAATAGTATCGGAAATAGGCAACAAGCGGGTGATAGGCCTAATCAAAATTATCGCAGCAATAGGGAAGGTAATAATGGGCAAATGGATAGAACTAATAATCCATTTGGGGAAAGAAATTACAACCAGCCCTCTTCGCCTAGTCCCAGAAATCAATATGAGAATAGCCGCATAAATAGGCAGCAATCCAGCGAAATTCCGAATCAAGGTTATCGCAATATTGGGGAGGGTAGAAATGAGCAAATTGATCGAAGCAATAACTCATTTGGTGAAAGAAATTACAGCCAACCTTCTTCACCTAGTCCGAGACCTGAATTCGATAATCGCCGTGGCAACAGGGAAGAATCGAGCGATAGGCTTCAACAAGGCTATCGCAGAAATGGGGCAGCTAGAAATGAGCAAATTGATCGAAGCAGCAACTCATTTGGTGAACGAAATTACAGCCAACCTTCTTCGCCTAGTCCGAGACCTGAATTCGAAAATCGCCGTGGTAATAGGGAAGAATCGAGCGATAGGCTTAACCAAGACTATCGCAACAATAGGGAAGGTAGAAATCAGCAAATGGATAGAACCAATAACTCATTTGGTGAACGAAATTACAGCCAACCCTCTTCACCCAGTCCAAGACCTGAATTCGAAAATCGCCGTGGCAATAGGGAAGAATCGAGCGATAGGCCTAATCAAGGCTTCCGGAGAAATAGGGAAGATAATAATGGTCAAAGGGATAGAACCAATAACTCATTTGGCGAACGAAATTACAGCCAACCCTCTTCACCCAGTCCAAGACCTCAATTTGAAAATCGCTCATTTGAAAGAAGCGTTCAACCATCAGCACCACAGCAACGTTATGCTCCTCCTGTAAACAATGGTGGTGGTTACAGGGCGACACCTTCTGGTGGTGGTGGCAGTTTTAGAGGAGGCCCTTCAGGCGGTGGTGGCGGTTCTCGTGGGGGATTTGGTGGCGGAGGAAGAAGATAATGCTCTTCTTTCAAGCTTGTTTAGGTTCTTGAAAATAAGACTTCTTACAAACAATAATTTTCTTTAAAGATGAAAAGGGCTTATGTACAATTAATGGCTGCAAGCATCGCTTGCGTTTTGTTGTCACATCAATTGTGGGCACAAAGTGTTTGGGATGCCGCTAAATATAGTCAGGCCTCCATTTTTGCAACAGCCCGTTCTACCGGTTTTGGTGGGGCTTTGGGTTCTGTAGGGGGCGATTTTAGTTCTTTGTCTGTAAACCCTGCAGGTATTGGTATTTATCGCACATCTGAGTTTATGATGACGCCTGGTTTGCGCTTTAATGAAACAAAATCGGACTACTCGGGCGGCAGTTTTAGCGATAACAATGTTCGCTTTGGCTTTAATAATATCGGAATGGTTTTCACTGATGTCCCCTCCGAAAGGGATTATGATCGTGCAGATTGGAAGTCATCTTCCTTCGGAATAGGTTTGAATAGAACCGCAGATTTTAGTCGTGTCTATAATTATCGTGGTCAAACCAATACAACAACAGGCAGTTTTTATTTCGAACAAGATGCCTTGGGTCAAACAAGTGCAAGGCCAGGTTCTTTTCCCAGTGCATATAGTCCTGGAGATTTAGGTTTTCAATCTTATTTGCTCGATAATAATTTCTATTCATTGGTCCCTTTTTGGAAGGGTCTCGATCAAAATAAGTTTGTTCAGGAAAAGGGTGGGATCACCGAATTGGCAATGTCGGGTGGGGGCAATTATCGAGATAAATTAATGTTGGGCATTACCTTAGGTGTTCATTTTTTAAACCATCGAATAAACAGCACTTTTGAGGAGCAAACATCCACCCTTATTGCAAATGATAGCTTTGATAATTTTGTGTATAACGAGCAGGTGAAAGTTAATGGAACAGGCGTAAACCTTAAGATGGGCGCCATTTATAAGTTCAATAGATATTTCCGAGCGGGCATTGCCTTTCATACCCCAACAGTTTATTCCCTCACTGAAATTTTCAACAAGAATTTAAAGGTTAATTCCGAAAACTATTATGGAATTAATGAGCAAATTGCTCCCGAAAATCAATACCAGTACAGTATTGTTACGCCCTTTAAAGCCCTTGTGAGTGCCACTGCAATTTTGGGTAAAAATGGTTTTGTGTCGGTCGATTATGAATGGGTCAATCATCGTTCAACAAGGTTTACTTTTGAAGATGATCCTGCATTGCAAGCCCAATTCAACAACGACATAAAAGCACTGTATACATCGGCCTATAATATTCGTGTGGGTATCGAACTGAAATTTGATGATTTATTGCTGCGTGGTGGATTCGGATCCTACGGCTCGCCTTATAAAGATCAACTATACCAAGGAGATCGTACCCAGGTTTCTGCGGGTATAGGTTACCGCTTTGGCCAAACTTTCGTTGATTTGGCACTCGTTAATAGCTCCTTTACAAGCAGCGAAAAACCGTATAATATTGAAGCTTGGCCTGGCTATACCGCTGCCCCTACGGCAACGATTAATAATAATTTTACCACTGCAGTGCTAACTATTGGTTGGAAATTATAGTTGAATGTTGATCACCTTCTTTTAAAAGGGCTCTTGAATAGGTTTATTCGCGAGCCCTTTTTATTTCCCCAAATTTTTGGTTGTACTTTTGTGCGGCAAAGAAAATGTATGGCTCAAAAAATTGTTCCTGAAGAACACAAACACGTTTTAGGTCTCCAATTACCTACCGACCCGCGTTGGGTAGACATGACCCAAATTAGTGTTGCCGATATCCTTACCGATCATGCTTATTGCGAGCAAAAAGCAGCACTTACTTGTATTTCATTAATACAGACCTATTCTGAATGTTATGATATGGTGCGCGAATTATCGCCAGTGGTTACCGAAGAATGGGGCCACTTTAGGGCAGTATTGGCCGAGCTCGATAAGCGTAATTTACCTTTAGGCATCCAGCGCAAAGATTTGTATGTAAATGAGCTTAAAAAATTTGAAGAAAAGCCAGGCGGAAGAATGGAAAGACTTTCCGAAAGGCTTATCATGTTTGCGCTGATAGAAGCACGCAGCTGTGAGCGTTTCCGATTGCTATCCCTTTATGTTGGGGATGAACAATTGCGTCAGTTCTACCATAAATTTATGGTGGCAGAAGCGGGGCACTACCGATTAATGATTGCCCTTGCTGAACAGTACAGCAGCAAAGAAAAGGTTGAAAAACGATGGCAAGCCTATCTTGACTATGAAGCCGAGATAATGAAAAATATGGAAATCCGCGGGGATAGAATGCACTAGTAGTCAAACAAAATATTGAATTTTGCCCGCTCTCTTTTCTTGGTAAAAACATGCCAGTTGCCGCTATAGTCAATACTGGAGGGCAATAAGCGTGTGCCTAATTTTTCCAATCTTACTTTCATCACTACATCAAAATCGTAAAGCAATGTATGATAGGAGAGTGCGTAATCGCGCGCAACAATGGCATAATCGGATGCTCGGAACCAAGTGTCTAATTGATGGTACACGACCTCATTTTTAAACGCTTCTTTGGGGATGGCTTGGAAAAAATAACACTCTTCGCCATTGTATGGCACCAATTTCAACGCGAAATTATACCGCTGCTGAATCCCTTTGTCTTCAAATACGGATGCTTTTTTACCTACAAAAGGAATGCCTTCTACTTTACTGCCTGGGTTGAAAACAAGTTGCTTTAATTGCTCTTTATGCTTTTCTATTTTCCCTGGCCTAGTATTGCTGCTTTGGATATTATCGCTTGTGCCACATTCATTCGTCCTGGCCCTGAAAAATAAATGTTGCATTAATTCGGCTGTATAATAGCGAGGATTATGCTGCTTGTCATAATAAGTACCCCTTACTTTTTCATTACGCACTTTTACGGTACGGCAATGGCCTTGTATGGATTGCTCCGTGCGGTTCTCCAGTTGTGCAATCGTTTTGGAATTTTCGTCCCAAAAAATAATTTCATTATCAGATGTATAGGGTACAACGCGCAATCCCAAAAAAGCTTTATAGAAAGTGGTGTCTTCTTTCATTCGTCGAATAAAGCCCTCAAGATCCCATCCTTTTTTAGTTGATTTTACGACCACCTCGTCCATCACAAAATGCATGCCCAAAACGGTGGTATCCACCTCCTGCGCCCTGCTTTTCAGCAAGCTGAGTATACAGCAGCATAGAGCGAATACTTTTTTAATCATTCGATTTGTTTTCTTTCAATTTGGACACCCATTTATTCATGTCTCTTACAAAGGCATTGAGCTCTACTTTCAATTTGTCTAGATAAATAGACTGGGTATCATTTAATGGGATAAAACTCACGCTTATATCTTCTAAAATTTCTGGTTCGGCTGCACCATCGGTATTAATATCGAGGGATTTTAGGGCGAATTGTATTGTATTGAATTGCTGTAAACAGTCATTGATGGTTTGTTTTTGCACTTCAAATTTTTTAGTCTTTTGAAGTGTTTGTTCCACTTCTGATTCGATATGGTAATTATTGAGTTCGCGCGTAACCCGAATGCAGTGGGAAATAATTTGGTAGTACAAGCTGTAATCTTTGTCCTTGCTTGTGGGTTCTTCAAGGTATCGATTGAATGAATCGAATGCGTTGCTGTTGCTGGATTCTGCCATTCTGCGATAATGGGTCCATTGATGTACAGAGCTAAAATGGTTGGGATAATAAGTAAATAAAAAGTAGTTGTAATTAGCGTTAATGCTTGCTGCAATATGACGGGGCAACCATTTTTTGTCCCAGCTCGGCAACAAGGCAAATTCGCCCACCACCGCCAATGCAGCGCCACCGATAGTACTTAAAGCGCGGATGATGATGACACTATTGTCTAGGTTTTCTTCGGCTGCAAATAAGGCTACTAAAAACACACTGATAAAAAAGGTGGCGACACTATATTGGGTGCGTAAAAAATAGACCATTAAAATAGGGCTTACGATTAACAGCAATTCCTTTATGTGAAAATGTTCTGGAAAAGACATTAAGATACCCGCCACAATTACCCCTAGTATAGTGCCCAGTACTCTATCTAAGGCCTTTTTCAGGGTAGCACCAAAATAGGGTTGGATGACAATCATCACTGTAAAGGGAAGCCAATATCCATGCGGGATTTCAAACCATTTATAGATAAACAAGGCGATTGTTGCAATAATGGCTGTGCGTAAGGCATATCGAAAGGAATGGGTATTGATATTGGCCAATCGCCTTATGGAGTCTATCCAATGTTTGTGGTGTAGAATCAACAAGGTCTTCATGAGCGAGTAAGAACGATAGACCTTTTGGTCACCCGCAACAGAGTGGATATGCCCCATGGCATTCTCTACAAGCTTGATGATTCGTTCGCTAAAATGCAGAATCTTATCTATCTGAGCTTGCTCGCTTTCTGCAATATTACTCTCGCTGAGTAGGGCGATCATGTTCTGCGCTCTGATGATGCGCGATTGCAATAGGACCTCTTCTTCGGCTTTGGAAGTGACCGTATAAATAGTCATTCGCTCGCAAATGATTTCAAAAGATTTTAGAATAGCATGAATCGATTGTTGTTGTTCTCCCGTTAATTTTTTAAGCTCAATATTTTCTAATTCCTCCGAAAGGGCCATTAGCGTAGCGCTGGTGAGATAGACTGATTTGCGCAACTGTGCCATTTGGTGTGCATGTTCACTTTCATGGTTGTTGTGATAGGCGCGCTTTTCATAGAGTTGTAAAGAACTATCAATAGCGGCATTGACTTCTTTTTCTTTTAGATAAATTTCGCGTACACCTTTTTTAAGTCCTTTGCCATCCCAGCCGGCACCGATGGCCGCTGCAAGTCCTGCAGTTGATTTCCAAATAAACGCTACTGAGCGTTTATAAGGCGTTTGTTCTGAAATAAACAAGCTGGCCACCACACCAACAAATAAACTCCACAGTCCGCCAATACCTATATGAGCACATCGATAGAGTACTTCTTCGAAGGAAGCCACGGGAAAAGAATTGGCCACAATGAAAATGACATATACGGTAAGGGAAAGTCCGCTACCACGTTCGCCTAAATTTTTAAACAGGCTTGCGATAAATACGACGACCAACATAAGGGCCATGCTGAGCCATAGACTACCATTGCTTATGCTGCCTGCAAAACCAAATACGATGGCTAGAAAAGCACCAGCCAATAGCAATCTTGATCTTTGGGCAAAGGAACCTTTAAGCTCTACCCAGCCAATACTTTCGGCAGCAACAATCACCCACATCACCTCGGCCATTTTATGAAAATAGAGTCCATAAAAAAGCGGGATGATTACCGCAAAAGTCATGCGAATACCCCATGACAACATGGGCTCGTAGCTTTCATTTTCTACGAGTTTGCTCAGCGTTTTGTATGGGTTGATTTTTTTAATTGAGTATTTTATTTGTTGCAAAAGTAAATATCCCTTGCAGAACCTAATCTGCAAGGGATGAATATAATGATTAATGCCTAAAAAAGGGAATTGCGCTTAGTTGGCAGCCGTTGTTGCAGCAGCAGCTTTTGTGGCAACAAGGTGAAAGGCAATATTTACCATTGGGCTAATGAATTTATCTTTTAAAGATTTGTCATTACCATAGCTGAGGCCCCATTGTGTGCGGTCGATGTTGAAATTAGCATCGGCAGTAGCTGCTGCATCGTTCAAGCTAACTTTTGCAGGGAAGCTAATGCTTTTGCTCACACCTTTAAGGGTCAAATTACCTGTAATTGTATGCGTAGCATCGGTCATGATTACTTCTTTCATGGCCGTATCGATGCCTGCAACCACACTCGTAATTTCGAAGCGCGCAGTAGCATGATTGGCTACATCAAAGAAATCGGGGCTCATCAAGTGACCTGCAAGTTTAGCATTACCTATGCTATCTTGATCGTCCACTTTCATGGTATTCATATCGATAACGAAGCTGCCGCCTTTGATCGTGCCTGCTTCTACTGCTAATGTACCTTCTTTAATCATAAAAACACCATGGTGCTTGCCTACAGGTTTAGTGCCTACAAACTCCACTTTTGTTTGTGCAACATCTACCATTAACTCTGTTGCGCCAGTGGTAGCGGCAACGGCTTGTGCATCTGTAGCGGTAGCGGTATCTGCTTTAGGGGCATCTTGGCAAGATGCAAACATGGCCGATGCGGCGGCGATAGAAAGAAGTACTTTTTTCATAATTGATTTTTTTATTGTGAGGTGCAAATATAAGAACCTTCATTTCGAAATAGCGCTTTAGGCTATCCTTAAAGAGGAATTTTAACTTTATCACTTAAGTAGCAAAAGCTTATCAAACAGGATTGTTTCTGCCTATGTTGTTAGCAACCATAAAAAAGCGTCTCATCTTTCGATGAAACGCTTTCGTGATCCGGATTGGATTCGAACCAATGACCCTCAGCTTAGAAGGCTGATGCTCTATCCAGCTGAGCTACCGGACCCGTTGCTGGTTTTTTTGAGATTGCAAATGTAGCCGATTTCTTTAAAAAAAATCAAGAAAATTTAGACCTGAAAAACACCCCCTTTCCATTCTTTCTCTATGGGCGCATGGTTTGCTGCATGTATACTCTCCGAAATCAATTGTCGTGTGTCGGCTGGGTCGATGATTTCATCTACCCAAAGTCTTGCCGCTGCATAGTAAGACATCGATTGAGCGGTATATTTGTCGGTAATGGATTTCAACAACTCTGCTTCTTTCTCAGGTGTAATTTCTTCTCCCTTTGCTTTGAGCGAAGCCACTTGGATTTGCAACAATACCTTAGCGGCCTGCTCGCCACCCATTACGGCTATTTTGGCATTGGGCCAAGCATAGATAAATCTTGGGTCGTATGCTTTACCGCACATGGCATAGTTGCCTGCTCCATAAGAATTACCAATAATAAAGGTGATTTTTGGCACCACAGAATTTGCTACTGCATTCACTAATTTAGCTCCATCCTTAATGATACCCGAATGCTCGCTGCGGCTCCCTACCATAAATCCTGTAACATCTTGTAAAAAGACCAAGGGTATTTTCTTTTGGTTGCAATTCTGGATAAAACGAGCCGCTTTATCGGCGCTATCATTATAGATCACACCACCCATTTGCATTTCCCCTTTTCCGCTTTTGACAATCTTGCGTTGATTGGCTACAATGCCTACAGCCCAGCCATCTACACGGGCATAGCCACAGACAATGGTTTTGCCATAGTCTTCTTTAAACTGGTCAAATTCTGAATGATCCACGATGCATTTGATGACCTCTACTACATCAAAATTCTTGTTGTTATCTACACTCACTAAGCCATATATATCCTTTATGTCTCTTGCCGGTTCTACAGATTGCACACGGTCAAAACCTGCTTTTTCTTGACTGCCAATCTTATCAATGATGCGACGAACTTGGTCGAGGCACTCCTGTTCTGTTTTGAATTTGTAATCGGCAATACCGCTGATTTCGGTATGGGTTTTGGCACCGCCTAAAGTTTGCAAGTCAATATCCTCACCGATAGCCGCTTTTACCAAATAAGGGCCAGCCAAGAAAATGGAGCCATTGCCTTCTACCATCAAGGTTTCGTCGCTCATAATGGGCAAATAGGCACCACCCGCCACGCAGCTACCCATCACCGCAGCTATCTGTGTAATGCCCATGGCACTCATCACCGCATTGTTGCGAAAGATGCGTCCAAAATGTTCTTTGTCAGGGAAAATTTCATCTTGCATGGGCAAGTAAACGCCCGCGCTATCTACGAGATACACTACAGGCAAGCGGTTTTCCATGGCAATCTCTTGTAAGCGTAGATTTTTTTTGCCTGCTATCGGAAACCAAGCACCTGCCTTAACGGTATTGTCGTTGGCAATAATCATGCATTGACGACCACTGATATAACCCAATCCGCCCACAGTGCCACCCGCAGGGCATCCGCCTTCTTCGGCGTACATATCATAACCTGCAAAACTGCCTATTTCACTAAACTTACTGTCTTTGTCAATCAGGTATTGGATGCGCTCTCTTGGGGTGAGCTTTCCTTTTTCTCTATTTTTCTCAATTGTTTTTTTACCACCACCAAGGCTTATCTGGTCGTGCTTATGTTTCATAGCGCCAATAGCAAGGCGCATCGCGTCGTCGTTCTTATTAAATTCTAAATTCATAATAATGGATGTGGAGACAAATATAAAGGAATGAGCCTTATTTAGCCAAAGGCTTGCATAATCGTTTGGAAATATTTTAGGTTGAGGGATTCGGCCGATACGATGAAGTCGGCTTGCTCATAAAATGCTTTACGCCTTTCCAGCATTTCAGATAATTGTATGTTCCAGTTTTCGGACTGTAATAAGGGACGTTTTTGGCTTTCCTTACCTAAATTTTGTTCTAAAAAAGGCAGTGTCGCTTTGAGGTAAACCACTGTTCCTTTGGCCTTCATCAGGCTTAGGTTGTCTGCATAGCAAGCTGTTCCTCCACCGCATGCTACCACACAATTATGGGGGAATACTTCTTGGATTTGGCTGAGTGTTAAGCGCTCTAATTGGCGAAAGGCCTCTTCGTTATAGCGCTCAAAAAATGCAGCGATACTCATACCGCTGCGCACGGCTATCATATCGTCGATGTCGATACATTGCAGTCCTTGTGCTGCGGCTATTTGCTCGGCCCAGTAACTTTTGCCCACTCCGGGCATCCCTATGAGGTAGATGTTTTTGTTGATTTTTGCCACCAAAATTTATTTGAATGCGAAGGTAATGGATATTGAATGCAAACATTTTTTCTTTGGACCATAAAGCCCTTGGCGTATAAAGTGGGGCTCGCGAAGCGAGCCCCACTTTATACGCTTATAGCAAGCCCACAGCGCAATCAAAAAAAACAACTAGGCTATCTTAAAAGCTTGCGTGAAGCCCGCCTGCTTTGCAATCGGGCAAGGATGGCAGCGAATATCCCCCGCATTTTTCTTGCGGGGATAGCAGCGTACAGCCTGACCCCGCCCTTCGTGAAGCTCAAGGTGACAGTTATATCAGCGTGGCGGGGGGCACGCCCCAATATTGACTTGTAAAATAGTCCGTACTTTCGTGTTTCATATTTTTTAATAGTCGATGATACAAGCTGGTCGTTTTTATAACCTACCTGTGGTGAAACTGGTGGATTTTGGTGCTTACCTAGATGGTGAAGAGGCCGGTGAAATTCTATTGCCCAAACGCTATGTGCCGCAGGCTTTGCGCGCGGGCGACGAGCTAGAAGTTTTCCTCTACCACGATGGCGAAAGCCGCCTTATCGCCACTACCGACAAGCCCAAAGGGATAGTGGGTGATATTGTAGTGCTAGAGGTAAAAGATATCATGCATCAAGGGGCTTTCTTGGATTGGGGCATTATGAAAGATTTGTTTTTGCCCTTATCGCAGCAGGCAAGTGTCTTGTACAAAGGGATGAAAGTGCCGGTGCTGGTATATCTCGATGAGATGACGGGTAGGGTAGCTGCCACCGAAAAATTCCAACATCATCTCAAAAGCAATCCGATAACATTGGCCGAGAATGACTCGGTGAACCTGCTAGTGACCCGCAAAACAGATTTGGGTTTTGAGGTCATCATCAATTCGATGCATGTGGGCTTGATACATTTCAGTGATGTTTTTCATGAGATGAAGATTGGTGATCGATTAAAAGGCTTTATCAAAAAACTATTGCCCGACGATAAGATTGATGTAATGCCTGGCGAGCGCGGTTACAAGCGCATAGAGAGCGAAACCGAAAAAATTATGCGCTTACTGCAAGAACATAATGGCTATCTACCTTACCACGACAAGAGTAGTCCCGAAGAGATTTATGCCTTTTTTGGGATGAGTAAAAAATCCTTCAAGATGGCGATTGGTGGCTTGTACAAGGAACAGAAAATTAGTTTTGCCCAAGCGGGTATCCAATTAATCGTTGATTAAGTGCGGTAAACAGCAGAAAATCAATTTTTAAATTTTGTTTTTTGCTGAATCCTATTATCTTTGCACTCCCTTACCGAAAAAAGGTAAGGTATAGGTGAGGTGGGTGAGTGGCCGATACCAGTAGTTTGCTAAACTGCCGAACGGGTCAAACTGTTCCGCGGGTTCGAATCCCGCCCTCACCGCTACTATTTTTTACCGGCGTAAATTTTAGTAGCGTGTACAAACAATAAGGAATCGGGAAGTGGCGCAGGCCGGTAGCGCACCTGGTTTGGGACCAGGGGGTCGCAGGTTCGAATCCTGTCTTCCCGACCATATGGAGTAAAACCCACGCATCTGCGTGGGTTTTTTCTTTTGTTTTTTAAAAAGCTATAAAATTTCTTACTCTAGTTTTTTTATAAATGTTACAAAGGGCATTTATAGTTTTTAATGCAATCAAATTCTATCAGATTAAACTCAAAAATTTGTTTTGAGCTTGTTTTCTGTAATTTCAATTACATGAAAGTGAACAATATACATTAATTTACCAATGTACATTTTCTTGATAACCTATGGCCCGATATTTCGGGCCTTTTTTTGAATAGGCACACAAAAATTGGTTTTTCAAAAGAAGGCATTCACCATTTTACCCATAGAAAAAATCAACGTTTTTCTTAATTATTTCTGCTCATAAAGTTTGTTTGAGTTCAATAGCGATTCAGGTTAATGTTCAAAATTATTGAAACATATTTTCGTTTTAAAAACGGTCAAAAAAACGGTAATTGCAATTTTATAAATAAAATAAATTTTATCTATAATATGGCTTTATTTTTTACGAAACATGTATTTTAGTTTACAAAAAAATTGCAAAAGTGTGCATTTAGAAAAACAAAATTTAATCACACAAAATCTTACTAGATTTTGTTTGATTACA
>JAXITL010000029.1:0-21484 GCA_034680125.1 Chitinophagaceae bacterium | reverse complement strand
TAGCCTTTTCATTAATTAAGGAAATAAAGAGGGGTTTTTCTGCAATCATACCATCGACCCAAGCCCTTTCCGTCGCCTACCTTATTTGGAAAAACCCTTGGATGACGGTTGGAAAAGATACTTTTATTCACGATGTAATCCACCAAATAGGCTGGCACAATGTGTATGACACACAACAACGTTACCCAGAAACAACTATTGAAAGATTACAAAAGCTCAATCCTGATTTAATATTGCTTTCCTCTGAGCCTTATCCCTTTACAGCAAAGCATATCAATGAATTACAAGGGCATTTCCCACAAACAAAAATCTTATTGGTTGACGGAGAAATGTTTAGTTGGTATGGAAGTCGATTGAAATATTCGGCCAACTATATGCAGCAACTGCTCCATTCTATCTAGCCAAAAGCCATTTTTTGCTATACTTATTCGGGGCAAAAGCACTTTAACAAAAGCCATTCAAAAACAAATCCAATAAAGCAGGCTAATAATCGTACCTTCGATCAAATTCCACCATCTAATTACTACCATTTTTAGAAGGAAAAAATGGAAATGTTATTAGTACAGTATGGGAAGATCTCAAGAAACTTTTGGTAAAAAAGAAAAGGAAAAAAAGAAAATAGAAAAACGTAAACTCAAGGAAGAAAAGAAAGAGGAACGTAAAGCTAATTCAAGCTCTGGCAAGGGTCTTGATGACATGTTGGCTTATGTAGATGAGAATGGAAACCTAGTAGATGCCCCACCAGATCCTAAGAAAAAGAAAGTAATCAACATCGAAGATATTCAAGTAAGCACCCTGAAAGAAGAAGACAGAGAGCCTGAAGAATTGGTCCGTACGGGTATTGTAGCCTTTTTTAATGAAGCCAAAGGTTATGGATTTATTAAAGACATCAAAACACAAGAAAGCTTTTTTGTGCACATCAACAGCCTTACCGAACCCCTAAAAGAAAACAACAAAGTTACTTTCGAACTCGAAATGGGCCCTAAGGGACCAAATGCAGTACGGGTAAAAAAAGCTATTGATAAAATAGTTGAAAAAGCGCCAAAGGTTGACCCAAAAGCAACCATAAAAGAAAACACTACTGAAGAAAATACAACGGAAAATACAGAGGCTCCAACAGCTGAATAATTTCCTTGTTGAGCAATAAAATAGTAACCACAGCTTAAAGGCTGTGGTTTTTTTATTGTATGGGAGTTACCAATTATTTAATAAGCCCTTAATAATACGCTTACATGGCCACGCTTATTTTGCATATACCCATACAACTAAGCAATGCAACAACGCGAACCCGAAATAGTCATTATTTCAGATGTGCATTTGGGCACTTATGGCTGCCATGCCAAAGAGCTACTACAATACCTTAAATCTATTAAACCCAAAATGCTCATTCTAAATGGCGATATTATAGACATATGGCAATTTAGTAAACGTTATTGGCCCAGTAGTCATATGCAAGTGGTGAAACACATCACCGGCCTAATAGCCCAAGAGGTGCCTGTATATTACATTCCAGGCAACCATGATGAGATGCTGCGCAAATTCAAAGACTTTCAATTAGGATCTTTAAAAATTACCAATAAACTCTCCCTAAACGTCAATAATAACAGGCTTTGGATCTTTCACGGTGATGTTTTTGATGTGGTGATGCAACACAGCAGATGGCTGGCCAAATTAGGGGCAGTAGGTTATGACACCCTCATCCTGATTAATAGTGTGGTCAATTATATCTCTAAAAAATTCAACGGCAAGAACATTTCGCTCTCCAAAAAAATAAAAAATTCCGTGAAGAGCGCGGTCAAATTTGTCAACAATTTCGAAACCACCGTAACCTCCATTGCCGCCGAAAACAATTACCAATACGTGATTTGCGGGCATATACACCAGCCCGAAATACGCACCATGGCTACAAAATTCGGACCAGTGATTTATATGAATTCGGGCGACTGGGTCGAAAACCTAACTGCATTGGAATATGACGAAGACAAGTGGAGTTTGTATAAATATGCCGACGATAAACTTGCCCAAAGCATCAACCTAAAATATGATACTGAAACCAAGGAATCAGCCAAGGATTTGATGAACATCTTGATGCAAGAAATGAACATTAGAGAAACCCATTAAACAGTATTGACGTGAAAATTTTATTCGCAATACAAGGTACTGGCAATGGCCATTTGGCCAGAGCCATTGATGTTTATCCAGCCCTATGTACTTATGGCGAGGTGGATGTTTTGGTTAGTGGTATTCAAGGTGATATTACTCTTCCTTTTCCAGTCAAATATCAGTTGTATGGCCTAAGTTTTATTTTTGGCAAAAGTGGCGGTGTCGATAAATGGGAAACGATCAAAAAATCAAAATTATTCAGACTTATTAAGGATATTTTTCGATTACCCGTGAAGGATTATGATTTAGTCATTAACGATTTTGAACCGATTAGTGCTTGGGCATGCCGATTGCACAAAAAAACATGTATCTCTCTTAGCCATCAAAGTGCTGTACAGCATCCAATGGCCCCCAAGCCAGAACAGTACGACCTATTGGGCGATTTGATTTTGAGATATTATGCGCCAGTACATGCAAAATTTGGTTTTCATTTTAAGGCATTTGACCACAATATGTTCACGCCCATTATACGCCAACAAATTCGTCAATTAAGCATTAGCAACGATGGACATTATACGGTTTATCTGCCCGCTTACGATGACAACAGCTTAATTAAAGAATTATCTGTTTTTGAAAATATTAGTTGGCAAATTTTTTCAAAGCATTGTAAAGAGGACTTCAATTTTAAAAATATACGGGTTCGGCCTATAGAAAATATGGCCTTTATGAAAAGCATGGCCACTAGCACAGGAGTCCTCTGTGGTGCTGGCTTTGAGACACCAGCGGAGGCTCTTTTTTTAGGTAAAAAATTATTAGCCATACCCATGCATGGCCAATATGAACAACAATGTAATGCAGCTTGTCTAGCCAGTTTAGGTGTACCCATTATAGATGGCTTGAGTAAAAAAAACAGGACAAGATTAGGCGAATGGCTAGATGATGACCAAAAAATTGTTGTTTCATACCCTGAAAACACGGAAAGAGCAGTTGCCTCTTTGATGGAATATTATTGGTCGAAACAAGGTGTTTCTTAAATAATTTTATAAGATTGAGCTGATTCTCCTCAGTCGGAATGACGTAAGCCTCAAATTTTTTAGATGATCAATTGGTATCTTTTACCAATGCACTTTGCACCCAAAACACTCATGTAACCACTAGCTTTGATCTAAAGTTGAATTTAACCGATAGGATTTCTATTGGCATAAACTCGACTGTTCTTAAATACCGGCAAGTCGTTCCAACTTTTTCCAGTCCATTCTTTAACTCCTTCAGTTATCAGCAAAACGCTTGTAGTAAATACAACTATAATCTATAAGCGCTTCATTGTACCTTGAAAGTCAAATG
Organism: Chitinophagaceae bacterium; assembly: GCA_034680125.1. Classification (GTDB taxonomy): domain Bacteria; phylum Bacteroidota; class Bacteroidia; order Chitinophagales; family Chitinophagaceae; genus Rurimicrobium. Next base: position 18,037 of record JAXITL010000029.1, on the reverse strand, counting down.
TATAAAAATCTAAAAAGACAATACACGATATAGTGGTAAATACCCTACAGTAGTACTTTTCATCGATTGGTGTATGATTGCGCATTGTCAAATTAACTTAATGACGTAATTTAGCCACCTAACTAAATATCTTATGAGCATAGCCGATCGTCTGTTTCAATCGAAACAAGAATTATCAAATAAAAACCTTCAAGAAGGTCAAGCTTTTCTTGATGCAAATAAAGCAAATGAGGGCGTAGTAAGCCTAGAAAGTGGTGCACAATATCTTGTATTAAACGCATCAGAAGGGCCCAAACCAAGCGCAACAGACAAAGTAACTTGCCACTATCATGGCACTTTGATTAATGGTACTGTATTCGACAGTTCCGTACAACGCGGACAACCCGCAACATTTCCATTGAATATGGTGATTAAAGGGTGGACAGAAGTATTACAATTAATGTCTGTAGGCAGCAAATGGCGTTTGTTTTTACCAGCACACCTTGCTTATGGCGATCGTCATGTAAGTGCTGAAATTGGCCCCAATTCTACCCTGATATTTGAAGTAGAATTATTGGGTATCAACTAATATCCAAGGCTCTTTTATTACAACACTATTTACAAACTATTTATACAAGTAAATTACCAACAATATTTCTATGGCGCAACTCATCCGCAAAGAAGATGCACTCGAATACCACTCCAAAGGACGACCCGGCAAAATAGAAGTCATACCTTCCAAAGAAACAAAAACACAAAGAGACTTATCATTGGCCTATTCTCCAGGGGTTGCAGAACCCTGCAAGGAAATAGCCAAAAATGTGGACGACGTTTATAAATATACGGCAAAAGGCAATCTGGTAGCCGTTATCAGTAATGGTACGGCTGTATTGGGCTTAGGCGATATAGGCCCAGAAGCTAGTAAGCCCGTCATGGAAGGAAAAGGCTTATTGTTCAAAATTTTTGCGGATATAGATGTATTCGATATAGAACTCAACACCAATGATGTTGACCATTTTGTATCAGTAGTCAAAGCCCTCGAACCCACATTTGGAGGAATCAACCTAGAAGATATTAAAGCGCCTGAATGCTTTGAAATCGAAGCACGCTTAAAAAAGGAAATGAATATCCCTTTGATGCATGACGACCAGCATGGAACGGCTATAATTTCTGCAGCAGCTTTGTTGAATGCATTAGAATTGGTGGAGAAAAATATTGATGCCGTCAAATTTGTAGTAAGTGGAGCGGGTGCGGCAGCCATAGCCTGTTGCAATATTTATGTGGCTTTGGGCGCAAAGGTGGAGAACATTTTCATGTTTGATGTGAATGGAATGGTCGTTGCTTCTCGAAGCGATATCAGTGAGCAGATGAAAGTCTTTGCCCAAAACACCAATGCAGTAGGTATTACAGAGGCTCTAAAAAATGCCGATGTCTTTTTGGGGCTTTCAGTAGGTAATATTATTACGGGCGAAATGATAAAAGGTATGGGCGAAAAACCCATCATTTTTGCTTTGGCTAACCCAGAACCCGAAATCAATTATGACAAAGCGATTGCTGCCCGACCAGATGCCATCATAGCTACAGGCCGAAGCGATTACCCCAACCAAGTAAACAATGTTCTGGGATTTCCCTACATCTTTAGAGGAGCTTTAGATGTCCGTGCAACGGCCATTAATGAAGCCATGAAACTTGCCGCGGTAAAGGCTTTAGCTGCATTAGCAAAAGAACCTGTGCCCGATATGGTTAATGTGGTATATAGTCAAAAAAACCTTCGTTTTGATGCCAATTATATCATCCCCAAGCCCATCGACCCCCGATTATTGACAACGGTTTCGCCTGCTGTTGCACGTGCTGCAATGGAAAGTGGTGTGGCCAGAAAACCCATTACAGACTGGGATAAATATGAGTCGGAGCTGTACAGTCGCTTGGGCGAAAATGAAAACATTCTTCGATTTATTATCAATAAGGCCAAACAAAATACAAAACGAGTTGTATTTGCCGAGGCCGAAAACTTGAAAATCCTAAAAGCGGCCCAACAAGTTAAAGATGAAGGCATAGCTATTCCGATACTCTTAGGTCGTCCTCAAAAAATAAATTCATTGATTGCGGACAATCAATTATCACTCGATGATGTTTTAATCATTGATCCCAAAAGTGAAGAACAAGAAACAACTAGAGAACGTTTTGGGGAATACTATTTTGAAAAAAGACAGCGCCGAGGCGTCAATTTTTATGAAGCCAAAAAACTCATGCGCGACCGCACCCATTTTGGCTGTATGATGGTTGAGCTTGGCGAAGCAGACATTTTGATTTCGGGATTGACCCGTCAATACCCCAATACATTGCGTCCTGCATTGGAAATTATTGGTGTAAAAAAAGGTGTATGCCGTGTTTCGGGTATGTATATGATGCTCACCAAAAAAGGTCCTTTGTTTTTTGCAGATACCACAGTGAATGCAAATCCTAGCGAGGATGAGCTCATTGACATCACGATGCAAGCAGCCAATTTTGTGAGTACACTGAATATAAAACCAGTGGTGGCCATGTTGTCTTTCTCCAATTTTGGCAGTAGTATTTTGCCCGAAACAGAAAAGGTGCGCAATGCTGTTGAACGAATCAAGAAATTAAAACCAGAATTGACCATTGATGGTGAAATACAAGCTGGTGTGGCTTTCGACAAAGAATTGCTCCGAGAAAACTATCCTTTTTCTAGCCTTGTGAACGAAACACCGAACATTCTGATTTTCCCCAACTTGGCTTCAGGCAATATTGCTTATCATTTACTACAAGAAGTAGGTGGCGCCGAGGCGGTTGGACCAATCTTGATTGGAATGAATAAACCCGTTCAGGTATTGCAATTGGGTAGTACGGTAAGGCAGATTGTAAATATGGTTTCGATTGCGGTGTTGGATGCTCAAAATAAAATATAAGCCCATAATTGTAGCAAAAGAAAAGAAAAGAAAAGGAAATAATTACTTTCTACATGGGATACACAAAGAGCTTGTTGATTACAATAAGCGTCTAGGTATTTTAATGGGTAAGCTGAATAGACTGCATCAAGCGCTTAGGAAAGGAAAAAGGAATACTGAAAAAATTGTGCGCCTCTATACTGCAAATACCTATTCGGAATATTCGCTAATTTCTGATAATTTTAATTAAAGATCTGGAGGCAATAGCTACAATGATCGATTAATCGATTGAATTCAATCAATAGCAATGATTAGAAAGTTACTGTTTTTTTTATCCATTATTCTATTGTCAATTACCAACAATTGTCAAGCAGCATTCCCCATTGCCGAAGCTAAAAAACAAAACCACATTATTACTACAAAGCAACCCAATAAATATTACAATACCCATTCCGAAGACATGGGTGTTTTTGGGATTTTGGCCGCTATTTTTGCTGTAACAGGATTATTCCCTTTGGCCATCGCAAGTGGTATTATTGGCACTCAAAATGGCCGAAAATTTAAAGGCCTTGCTCGTGCTGGTTTGGTATTGGGCATCCTGGTTGGTATGGCCTTTGCCGCATATCTGATGTATTTATTTATTTTGGGTTAAGGCCTTTGGTGTATCCATAACATCACGAATTCAATTGTGCTTGCTATGCCCTTGTATTGATAAACAGATTGTTTTCTGTAAGCAAGTGAATATTCCCCGAATTTTTCCCAATTAAAAGGATAAATTTGCCTTCTATTTTTTAAAGTAGTATTCCAAGGAAATAATGAACGATAATAAAGAAGAAATTATACCCCAACATAACGAATCGGTGATGATTGGCGATATGTACCAAAGTTGGTTTTTAGAATACGCCAGCTATGTAATTTTGGAACGTGCCGTACCTGCTGTTATTGATGGACTAAAACCGGTGCAACGTCGTATCCTGCATGCCATGAAGGAAATGGACGATGGCCGTTTCAACAAGGTGGCCAACGTGGTAGGACAAACCATGCAATATCACCCGCATGGCGATGCCTCTATCAGCGCTGCTATTGTCAATATTGGACAAAAAGATTTACTCATCGAAACCCAAGGAAACTGGGGTGACGAACGTACAGGAGATGGTGCGGCAGCTGCTCGATATATTGAAGCTCGACTTTCTAAATTTGCCCTTGAGGTTGCCTTTAATCCCAAAACAACCAATTGGCAATTAAGCTATGATGGTCGAAAAAATGAACCATTGGCATTGCCCATGAAATTTCCTTTGTTGCTCGCTCAAGGGGCAGAAGGTATTGCTGTAGGTCTTTCTACAAAGGTATTACCCCATAACTTTTGCGAGCTATTAGAAGCTTCTATTAAATACTTAAAAAACAAACCTTTTGAACTATTCCCCGACTTTAGTACTGGTGGTACCATTGATGTTGCCCACTACAATGATGGAGCGCGGGGCGGAAAAGTACGTGTGCGAGCACGTATTGAAGATGTCGATAAAAAAAGTATAGCCATTCGGAGTGTACCCTATGGCGTTACGACCTCTCAACTTGCCGATAGCATTTTAAAGGCTAATGATAATGGTAAAATCAAAATCAAAAGTGTACACGATAATACAGCTGCAGATGTTGAATTGATTGTACAATTGGCAGCAGGGATTTCTACCGACCAAACCATTGATGCGCTTTATGCCTTTACCGACTGTGAAATCTCTATCTCGCCTAATGCCTGCGTCATTGTCAAAGACAAACCACAATTTTTACATGTTACCGACCTATTAAAATTATCGGTGAATGAAACCAAAGAATTGTTGCTGCGCGAACTGCAAATTAAATTGAGCGAACTTGAAGAAGACTGGCATTTTTCTTCACTAGAAAAAATATTTATCGAAAAAAGAATTTATCGCGACATAGAAGAAGAAACCACTTGGGAAGGCGTATTGGCTGCTATTGACAAGGGTTTACAACCTTATAAAAAACAATTCAGAAGAACTATCACCCAAGAAGATATCAGCAAACTTACAGAGATAAGAATCAAACGTATTTCAAAATTTGATGCTTTTAAAGCTGATGAACACATCAAATCAGTAAATGATACCATTGCCGAAGTATCCCACAATATCGAGCATTTGAACGATTATACGATTAAATACTACGAAGGCATCCTGAAAAAATATGGCAAAGGTCGCGAGCGCAAAACAGAGATTCGACAATTTGAAACCATACAAGCAAACACCGTAGCTATCGCTAATGCTAAATTGTATGTCAATTGGAAAGAAGGATTTGTAGGCACTGGCCTTAAAAAAGATGAATTTTTGTTTGATTGTTCCGATCTAGACCAAATTATCGTTTTCAAAAAAGACGGAAAAATGGTGGTGACCAAGGTATCAGACAAAACATTTGTAGGTAAAGACATTTTGCATGTTGATATTTTCAAGAAAAATGATGAGCGCACTACCTATAATATGGTATACCTAGATGGCAAATCGGGCATAGCTTACGGCAAACGCTTTAATGTGACGGGTATTACCCGCGATAAAGAATATGACCTTACCAAGGGCAACCCCAACAGCAAAATTTTATATTTTACAGCCAACCCTAATGGCGAGGCCGAAATTATATCCATTACACTGTCTCCAGGCAGTAAAGCCCGTGTCAAGAACCTTGACTTTTTCTTTGAAACCCTCGATATTAAAGGACGAAGCGCTGGTGGTAACCAAGTAACAAAATACCCCATCAAATCGATTAAATTAAAAGAAAAAGGCAAATCAACTTTATCGGCACTGAAAATATGGTTTGACCCTAATACTGGTCGATTAAATAAAGACGAAAACGGACAATTATTGGGTCGATTTGCAGAAGGTGATAAGATCATTGCTTTCTATAAGGATGGTAGCTATGAGCTGACTGATTTTGAACTCACTAACCGATACGAAACAGCCGACACTTTACTGATCGAAAAATTTCATCCTGAAAATGTGATTTCCGCAATTTATTTTGACGCTACAAACCATCAATTTTATTGCAAACGTTTTGTAATAGAAACCCAAACTCTGAAAAATAAATTTTTGTTCATTAAGGAAGGAAAAGGAAACGAACTTTCCCTGGTAAGCACCCATTCTGAACCCAATGTCATCATCCGTAGCGGCAAGAAAAAAAGCGAATGGATTGAGGAACAAATAGCCCTGCACGAGTATGCCGAAGTAACGGGCTGGAAGGCCATTGGTAAAAAAATAGCAATTGCTGACATTAAGGAGATTGCCTTGATACCCAATGAAGAAAATGAAGCCGAAAGTCCAACCTTATTTTAAAAAAATAAGTTTTACCTTTATTTAAATGAAAAATAAAATTAAAACCGAATTGCGTAGCGCCTTGTGATGAAAAAAATTGAATTAGAAATAGTAGCTCTTTCGCACAGTATTACACAAAACAACTCCTATGCAATAGTGTTGGGTGAAATGCATGGACAACGCAGAATGCCTATTGTTATCGGCGCTTTCGAGGCACAAGCGATTGCTGTTGCCTTAGAGCGTATGCAGCCTACCCGACCCCTTACGCATGATTTATTTCATGGCTTTATGGGCAAATTCGGAATTGAATTAACAGAGGTACTCATATACAAATTAGAAGAAGGCATCTTTTTTGCAAAATTGATTTGCCTACAAAACAATAATGAAATTATAGAAGTGGACTCTAGAACCTCCGATGCATTGGCTCTTGCTGTAAGGGCAAATTGTGGGATTTTCACCTACGAAAATGTTATCGAAGCCGCTAGCTTATTTTTAAATGATGAAAACCGTCCTTCCAAGCGCAGCATTCAGGCACAAGAACCTAAAAAAACACAGTTCATTGATGATGATGGAGACGACCAAGCGCTCAGTACAATGAACCTCGAGGAACTACAAACTTTACTCAACAAGGTATTGGAACAAGAAGACTATGTAAGAGCAATTCATATCCGTGATGAAATGAATAAGCGCAATAAATAAACGCTACAACGGATTTAACCTTTCCCTAAAACAGTAACAGATGAAAACTAAAATAATATCCCTCTTGTTGCTTGCATTTATTTATAGTTCATCAAATGCACAGAGAAATTGCGCTCAACCCATTATGATAGAGGCTATGGAAGCCACACATCCTGGCTACAAGGATTTAGTGATGAAGCATAGAAGCGACTTGAATAGCGCTACAACAAGTACTATTACCAATAAATCGCTACTAAAAACAACCAGTGTCCTTATCCCGGTAATATTTCATTTTGTTATCGATTCCAGTAGCTTCAAAGCATTGGGGGGCATTTCCGGAATCGATTATAGAGTGAAGAGCCAAATGACCGTGATCAACAATGATTTCAATGGATCAAATGTCGATAATGTCAAAGTGCCATCCGTATGGAGCAGTTTGTATGCCAATATAGGTATTCGTTTCGGCCTTGCAAAAATAGCACCCGATGGTAGTAGTTCAATTGGTTATACGATTAAAATAGTCCCTGACGGAAGCTCTTTTGACGCGACTAATGGGGGCAAAGCAATGAAGTTCTCTGCCACTGGTGGCACAGACAATTGGGATAACACAAAATACCTCAACATTTGGGTGGGCAACTTGAAATATGCAGGCAAAAACATTCTTGGAGCCACAGCCCCACCTGCTTACCCCGGTTATACGAAGCCAGAATACGGTATCGTTATTCACCAATATGCATTAGGGGTGCGCACGAGTTTTAGTCAACCATTCATCACCAATATCGATAAAGGGCGTACGCTTACGCACGAATTAGGACACTTCTTCCAGTTAAACCACACCTGGGGAGATGATGAAGGATTGTGCTTTGGCAGTGGCGGCCTAGACGATGAGATATCCGATACACCTGTAGAAGCTGATGCAACATTTGGCGACCCCATCTTTCCAAGATTTGATGTTTGTACCCCTACTGGAAATGGTATCATGTTTATGAACTACATGGATTATACCAATGACTCTTCGATGTATATGTTTACAACAGAACAAGCAGCAAGAATGTGGGCAGAAGTAAATATTGGAGGAAATTCATACACACTCACCCTCAATGACTATCTAAGTATTGACACACAGCAAAAGGAAGCGCTTGAATTGAAGCTATTCCCCAACCCAACAAAAGGTTTTATCATTCTCAAATACGATTTTATTACACATCCCTTGAAACAAATAGTCGTTTACAACTTAATGGGCCAAAAGCTCATAGATATAAGCAACCAAAACATCAACTCAATTGATATGTCTAGCTATGCTAAAGGACTTTACTTTGTACATTGTTATTTTGAAAAAGAAACGATAAAAGAAAAAATAATCATCGACTAAATGACCATTTCACACTCAGGAATAGAAGCAATTATAGAGCAAACAACAGATACGGCTCTTAAAAATATAGCTATAAAAGTAAAAAACAAAGAACGCATCAACCAGACCGAAGGCATACTCCTTTTTGAAAAGGGTGAATTGGGTTTCTTAGGTTCATTGGCCAATTATATTGCGCAAGATCTACACCAAAACAAAGTTTATTTCAATCGAAATTTCCATATTGAACCAACAAATGTTTGTGTATTCACTTGTCATTTTTGCTCTTATTCTAGGGTTTACAAACACCGCGATGAAGGTTGGGAATTAAGTATGCAACAAATGATGGACATTGTACGTAAATACGATAATGAACCCGTCACCGAAGTGCATATTGTAGGGGGTGTACATCCGAAAATGAATCTCGAATTCTTCTGCGAATTGCTCCGGAATATTAAAACACATCGACCCGATTTGCATATTAAAGGCTTTACCGCTGTAGAGTTAGATTATATGTTCCGCAAGGCCAAAGTAACCGTGGAGGAAGGCATGAAAATAATGAACGAAGCAGGTCTGCAATCACTACCAGGTGGTGGTGCCGAAATATTTGCTCCTGAAATCCGTGAAAAAATATGTGCCGATAAAGTAGATGGTGCTGGCTGGTTGCATATCCACGAAACAGCGCATCAACTGGGCATGCCTACGAATGCAACCATGCTGTATGGTCATTATGAAAATTATGCCCATCGTGTAGACCATATGCATCAACTACGCGAATTACAAGATAAAACAAATGGTTTCAACTGTTTTATACCTTTAAAATACAGAAGTGGTGATAATGATATGAGCCATTTAGGCGAAGTAAGCCTCATTGAAGATATGCGCCTATACGCCATTGCGAGGATTTTTATGGACAATTTCAAAAACCTTAAAGCCTATTGGCCTATGCTAGGCAGACAAAGCGCTCAACTCAGCTTGTCTTTTGGCGTAAATGACCTCGATGGCACCATTGATGATACAACCAAAATTTATTCAATGGCAGGCTCCGAAGAGCAAAATCCAAGCATGAGTACAGAAGACCTTTGTAACTTAATTAAAAGTGTTGGCAAAACACCCGTTGAAAGGGACACGCGATACAACGAATTAAAAAATTATGGCTTGAGTGAGCAGATTTAAGCAAATCAATTTTAAAAAATTGATAGCCTAAATTTTTGCTTTCCGAAAATATTATTTCTATCTTCGTCCCAACACAGTTGCTTTTGATATAAGCTTATGGCCAAATAAAAAGTAATTGATGGTTCAAAAATTAAACAAAAACCCCAATGCGTAAATATTTTTCTTTAGTATTATTAGTGGTATTTGCTTTCATGGTATCGGCAACTACATCGTCTTGCTTTATGTTTCGTAAAAAAGGCAAACCACAATATAGACAAGCTCCTCCACCACGAATAAATACAACTGGATACAACAGAAAAGGTATCAAAACCTCATCCAAAGGTAGAAATTATAAGAACCAATATCGTTCTGATTATCGTGGACACAGAGGTGGTCGTGACCCTTATCATTATCGCCAAAGCCGCTTTAGATACTAAAGTCAACAACTAATTTTCAAGGCATCTCCCTCAACGAGATGCCTTTTTTTTGAACACAATGGAAAATATAATGAGACCCGAGCGTAAAGAGAAAATGGAAGAAGTCTTGAGCAAACGCCAGCCCAACTTGGTATTGGTCATGGAAAATATTGAAGATCCACATAATATAGGGGCTGTTTTGCGCACAGCAGATTCGGTAGGGGTACAAGAAATTTTTGTGATCAATACCTTAATTGGCATCCACGAATTTCGAAAAAAAAGAAGCAGTGGCAGTGCCGATAAATGGCTAAGCATTGCTCATTTTGACTCAGTAGAAAAATGTGTAGCCGCTTTACGTCAAAAAGGATTACAAATATGGGCAACCCATTTAGGAGCAGAAGCCATATCGCTTTATAGTCTTGACCTTTGCCAACCCATTGCCCTTGTTTTTGGCCGTGAAAGAGGAGGTATCAGTCAAGAAATGTTGCAACATTGTGATGGAAATTTTATTATTCCTCAAGTAGGCATGATCCAATCACTTAATGTTTCTGTCGCCTGTGCCGTAAGCCTCTATGAAGCCTATAGACAAAGGGCACATAAAGGTCTTCAGTCGGAATATTCAGCAGAGGGGAAGGAACTCATTCTAAAAGAATGGTGCAAACAGTATGACAAATAAGTTATTCTTTGTGTAGAATATTCATACAGAACATCAAAGTGGCTTGGCGCAACAGAACGTTAATTTAAAAAACCAAGGAGAGCTAACTTCAAGCGGCTATGTATATTTGCCCCTCTCGTAAATAACCCGATTATTACACTAATGTCTCGCCTGCTATTTGTTTTTATCAGCCTATTGTGCAGCTTAAAGGCTACAGCAATTGTATGGCGAGGCACCATTATCGATGCCGATTCTAAAAGACCCATTCAAGGCGCCAGCATTAGCAACACCACATCTTCAGCAGTTGTCATCACCAATGAATTGGGTCAATTTGATATTAGCGGAAACGAAGGCGATAGGGTTTTGTTTTATTGCCCAGGATACCGAAGCGAAACCCATATAATTATTAAAGGCTTAGAAGGCATTAGACTTAATTTCTCCATGAAGCTGAGCAGCCGAGAGCTCAATGAAGTCATTATTACCCAACGATACAAAACGAAGTATCAAAAAGATTCTGCAGAACGGCGCAGCGAGCAAAGCAGAATTTTGACCAGACAAAAGTCAAGTATTGGCAGTCCTGTTAGTTTTTTGGCCGAAAGATTATCGCGCAAACAAAGAGCCATTTTTAAATTTCAAAAAACTTTTGGCACTTTGGAGGAACAACAGTTTACAGATAGCCGATACACACCTGAACTTGTAGCTAGTCTCACCAATCTAAGCGCAGACACCTTAGCCCATTTTATGAATAGCTACCCTATGCCTTATGATTATGCTCGGGCAGCAACAGCCTTAGAATTAAAGATGTGGATTAAGTATAATTTCAGCGATTTTTTGAAGAAAAGTGATAGTTTACGCCAACTAAAATTGGCCTATTAAAATATGCTTTCAAAGCTGCATTTACAAGTAGAAACAAATTAACTTTGCGCATCACCACCACAATTTAGACACTTAATTTTATAGTGAGTATTATAGATTCCTTTTTGAGCAAGCGTCAAAAAAGCCCAAACGCTGAGATGCATTTTACCGATCATATCGAGGAATTGCGTTGGCATATTGTTAGGGCCCTGATTGCCATAATAGTTGTGGCTATTGGTGTTTGGCTTAATATTGAGTGGATTTTTGACAAAATATTATTAGGTCCAGCCCACGCAGATTTTATTTCCTACCAATGGATGTGTTGGATAGGTCAAGAGCTAAAGGTGGATGGATTGTGCTTACAAGACTTAAAGATTCAATTTCAAAATACAGAAATGGCTGGTCAGTTTACGATGAGTTTTTCTGTCTCTTTTATGCTGGGTTTTATCCTGGCCTTTCCCTATGTTTTTTGGGAATTTTGGAAATTTATTAAACCTGCACTTAAAGAAAAAGAGTTGAAGCACGCTAGTGGAGTGGTATTCTGGTCCTCACTGCTGTTTTTAACAGGTGTTCTTTTCGCCTATTTTATTATTGTTCCTTTTACCGTAAACTTCTTCGGTAATTACCAATTAAGCCCCTCCTTCCAAAACATCATTACCATCGGAAGTTACTACGATACAATGAGCGACCTTGTATTGGGTATGGGCGTGGTGTTCGAAATACCTATAGTTGTTTATTTCTTGGCCAAAGTAGGCATACTTACACCTAATATTATGCGTGCTCAACGGCGATTTGCTATACTCATTATTTTTGTTTTGGCGGCAGTGATTACCCCACCCGATTGGTTTAGTATTTGGATGGTAGCTGTACCCTTAATTATGTTGTATGAAGCGGGTATTATCATTGCTGCTCGCGTACAAAAATCCAAGAATCTAAGAAACACAAAATACGATAACATATAATTTTATGACCACTACTTTCAACAAACAATTAGCTGTCGCCATCGGTTCCGACCATGCAGGTTTTGAATACAAAGAAATGCTCAAAGCAGCTTTAATGGCAGATGGATGGCAAGTAGAAGACAAAGGAACCCATAGTCTTGATAGTGTTGATTATCCTGATTTTGCACATCCTGTCGCGTCGGCTGTAGAAAGCGGCGCCTGCAGTTTTGGTGTGCTCATTTGTGGTAGTGGTGAAGGGGTATGCATTACTGCCAACAAACATCAAGGTATTCGTGCAGCACTATGCTGGAATAATGATGTAGCCCAATTATCCCGTCAACACAATAATGCCAATGTGATCTGCTTGCCAGCAAGATTTGTAAGCGAAGATGCCGCTAAAGAAATGCTACAATCCTTTATCAATACAGCATTTGAAGGTGGCCGCCACGAAAACAGAGTGAATAAAATTGGGTGCTAGGATTTTCCCAAAACCATAAATTAAGCAACCGTATTACACAAAAAAATCGCCTTCAATAATATTGAAGGCGATTTTTTAATTATGCTTATAAACGCGTTATTATTTTTTCTTAGCGTCTTTTGCATCAGCGTTCTCTTGTTGCTTAAGAGCACGAGTCATTACAATAGATGCGATAGGAATACGTGGAGAATTCATCACTTCCATATGCTCAGCAGGGATGTCTGATACACGCATATTCTCATTCAATTTCAAGTTAGCAATATTTACTTCGATTGCTGCCTTCAAATATTTTGGGAATGTACGAACGCGTACTGTTTTCATTTTAATTTCAAGACGTCCACCCGCTTTTACACCTTCTGGAGTACCTACATATTTCAAAGGCAAATTGGCTACAACTTTTTTGTCGTCTACCAACTCAAGAAAGTCGATATGCGTCAATGAATCGGTTACAACATCAAATTGCAAATCTTTCATAATGCAACGGTACATTTTACCATCAACACTGATTTCTGCCAATTGAAATTCTGGCGTGTACACTAAGTGACGGAAAGCAGAGGTAGGTGCACTGAAAGATACGTTACCTGTACCACCGTAAATAACGCAAGGCACTTTACCATCGGCACGCAAGTGACGAGTTGCTTTTTTTCCAAAATCGGTTCTGTTTTGACCTTCGATTTTAATGCTATTCATAGCTTTGTTTTGTTTTTTCTTCTTTCAAACCCAATCGACAATCTATCGAACGTTTGGTATTTGAATGATTTTTTTTAGTTAAAAACCCGCTTTGGGTTTCGGCTTTGTGCCGGATAGATTTTTTTGTTTAAACAGTCGTTATAATATTTTAATTAACCCTTTCTTTTGCTGTGCAAAAATAAGGAGCTGATTGATTTATTTTCAAAAGTATTTCTGATGGCTATTGCAAATAAATCTGCAGTAGGCAAAACTTCTATTTTAGAACAAGCTTGTTTTAAAGGAATAGTATCGCAAACCACCAATTTTTCTAATACAGAATTTTCGATGTTTTCGTAAGCCTTACCGCTCAATACTGGGTGTGTACAAAAAGCGGTAACGCTTAATGCGCCACGCTCTTTAAGCATTCCAGCCGATTTGGTTAAGGTACCCGCAGTGTCACAAATATCATCAATCAACACAATGTTTTTTCCTACTACATCACCAATAACAGTCATCGATGCTACCTCATTAGCACGTTTACGTTCTTTGTCGCAAATAACCATTTCAGCTCCAAAATACTGCGCTACTTCACGCGTACGGTTGGTACTACCTACATCAGGCGAAGCAAAACAAAGATTTTGGATATTCAATTGTTCGATATAAGGAATAAAAATCGCCGAACTATCTAGATGATCAACCGGAATATCGAAAAAACCTTGAATTTGCGGAGCGTGCAAATCCATTGTCATTACACGGTCGGCACCAGCAGTGGTTAATAAATTGGCTACCAATTTAGAAGCAATAGAAACACGAGGCTTGTCTTTACGATCCTGGCGAGCAAATCCAAAATAAGGAATAACAGCAGTGATGTATCCGGCAGAGGCACGTTTAGCGGCATCAATCATTAACAAAAGCTCCATCAAATTGTCTGTTGGGGCAAAGGTTGATTGTACTAAAAAAACATAATCACCACGGATACTTTCTTGAAATACAGGCTGAAACTCACCGTCACTAAATTTGGGAATGTCAATTTTACCTAATTCTTTACCAAAATGTTTGGCAATTTGTTCGGCAAGGTAATGAGACTTGGTACCTGAAAATATTTTTACTGATGAATCCATTGAAGATTTTCTTAAAGCAAAATTGGAGTGCAAAAGTATTAAAACCAAAGCCAAAAACCTATTTCTTTTTTAAAAAAATTTTATGATCCTCAATAACATTATCCATCGACAAGCTACTTGTTGCTCAATTGATTAATTGCCGAATTCAGTTATCTTCGCCACAAATAATTTTTTACACAATTAATAACGTACACATGAACAAAATCTTGAGTAGCCCAATACTAGTAGCAGCAAGTATTATCGCATTGACTATCAATACTTCTTGCAAAAATGAAACAGCAAAACCAGCATCTGCATCGAGTGGTAGTACAGCGGCAATGGGTAAAATTGCCTATGTAAATGTTGATAGCCTTCAGGAAAAATATGCCTATTGGAAAACCGAAGCCACTGCCCTTGCCGCAGAGCAATCAAGCTTAGAATCTGAATTGCAGCGTTCAGCGCAACAATTACAAAATGATTATGCGGCCTTCCAACAAAAAGCACAATCCGGCAATATCAGTGAGGCAGAAGGTAAAGCTACGCAACAACGATTGGCGCAAATGCAGCAATCTTTAGAGACACGCAGAGCAACCATGGGTGAGCAATTACAAGCCAAACAAATTGCATTCAGCGAAAAATTGCAAAAAAATATTGATGACTATTTGGCGATCTACAATAAAGACAACAAATATGATTTCATCTTTTCTTATACTAAATCGGGTCAGATTCTTTATGCCAACAAAGCATTAGACATCACTGAAGATGTATTGAAAGGCTTAAACGAATTCAAATCGTCTAGCAGCGATACCACTAAGGGTAAATAAAAAAAACAACATCTTTTGGAACAACAGGATAAGGCAGATTTTAAACGTAGTTTATCGCTTTTTGACGGCACTTTGCTCGTTATTGGCTCCATGATTGGCTCGGGCATCTTTATTGTCAGTGCCGATATTGTGCGCAATGTAGGCAGTGCGGGTTGGCTGGTGGCTGTTTGGATTATTACGGGCTTAATGACAATGACGGCTGCCATAAGTTATGGCGAGCTCAGTGGCATGTTTCCCAAAGCAGGCGGACAATATGTTTATCTCAAAGAATCCTACAATAAACTAATCGCTTTTTTATACGGATGGAGTTTTTTTGCTGTCATCCAAACAGGCACCATAGCCGCTGTCGGCGTGGCCTTTTCAAAGTTTGCTGCCTATTTAATACCAGCACTTAGCGAGGACAATAAATTATTCGTGAGCCCTGAGGGCGGATTTTCTATTTCGGCTGCGCAAATCATGTCGATTGCCATCATCGTACTGCTCACTTACTCCAATACGCGCGGTGTAAAGGGAGGAAAAGTGATCCAAAACCTGTTTACTTCAGCAAAATTAATTTCATTATTTGGCCTAATCATTGCTGGATTTGTAATGTTTAAGCCGGATGTTTGGAACGCCAATTGGAGCCATGCTTTTGCAGCAACAAAAGAAGTTTCGGAAGGCAATTGGATCAGTATCGGAGGCACAGCACTTTTGGGTGGCATTGCAGCCGCAATGGTGGGTTCTGTTTTTAGTAGTGATGCCTGGAATAATGTCACCTTTATCGCGGGCGAAATGAAAAATCCCCAACGCAATATTGGATTGAGTTTATTTTTCGGAACACTGATTGTAACGGTTATTTACGTTTCGGCCAACCTAGTTTATCTCGCTGTTTTACCAATGGACGAAATCGCCCATGCCACCAAAGACCGTGTAGCGGTTTCGGCTTCCAATGCTATTTTCGGAACAATTGGCACGGTAATCATGGCGGTAATGATTATGGTTTCCACTTTTGGATGCAACAACGGATTGATATTGGCGGGTTCTCGTGTGTATTATACCATGGCACAGGACGGATTGTTTTTTAAAAATGCTGCCAAGCTTAATAAAAATGGTGTTCCTGCTTGGGCCCTTTGGGCACAATGTTTGGTGGCCGGCATTCTTTGCCTTAGTGGCCGATACGGAGATTTGCTCGATATGATTTCCTTTGTGGTGGTATTATTCTATATCCTAACCATTGCGGGGATTTTTATCCTTCGCAAAAAACAACCACTTACACCAAGACCGTATAAAGCCTTTGGATACCCTATTCTTCCTGCCCTTTATATTGTATTGGGCATTAGTTTTTGCGCACTATTAATAGGGTTCAAACCTCAATTTACCTGGCCAGGACTCATTATCGTACTACTCGGAATTCCTATTTATTATTTTATTCAGCCAAAAGTTGTCAAGGCCTAAATGAACAAGCAACAAATCAAAGAACTATTTACCCAAATGAATGACCTACACGTGGTGGTCGTGGGTGATGTCATGCTCGATAACTATTGGTGGGGAGATGTAGAACGCATTTCGCCCGAAGCACCCGTACCCGTGGTGACGATCAAAAAGAAAGAAAGCCGTTTGGGGGGAGCTGCTAATGTGGCACTCAATTGTAAAAGCCTTGGTGCAAAAGTGAGTATTGCGGCAGTATTGGGTAAGGATTCTGATGGTAACTTATTGATTGACTTATGTAAAAATGCAGGACTAGATACAGCAATGCTGATGCAGAGTGAGGAACGCCAAACAACTACTAAAACCCGCGTCCTGAGCCGCAACCAGCAAATGATGCGCCTAGATGATGAACAAACAAAAGAACTCCATACCAAAGAAGAACACCCATTTATAGACCTTGTGCTGCGCATGCTTCAAAGAGAAAAACCACAAGTATTGATTTTTGAAGATTACAATAAGGGGGTGCTGAAGGAAAATGTAATTGCTAGAATTACGGCGCATTGCAAAGAATTGGGCATTATCACAATGGTAGACCCTAAAAAACATAATTTTTTGGCTTACAAGGATGTGACCATTTTCAAACCCAATCTAAAAGAGGTTCGTGAAGGGCTGAATCTTGCTTTAGATACTGTTTCATTGACAGAACTGCAAGAAGCGCATCAAGAAATAAACAAGGCATTAGTACATCAAATAACCTTTATCACTTTATCCGAAAAAGGAGTATTTGTCACAGATGGCAAGACAGCCTTTATTATCCCATCACATATCCGCAATATCGCGGATGTTTCAGGTGCCGGTGATACGGTAATAGCCACGGCAGCATTGGTTTTTGCGCTTTCCAAAGACATTAAAAAAATGGCTGAAATCGCCAATATCGCAGGTGGATTGGTATGCGAAAAAGTAGGCGTTTTACCCATTGATAAGCATGAGCTTGAAGCCGAGAGCCTGGCTATTTTGAATTAATATTTATGTTTAAAAAGTGGAAAAGGCAGCTGCTTTGTCCGCTAGTGAGGCCTTTGCATCAATCTAAGGATCAAGTCTATTTTGGAACTGACCCTTATTTTTGACAAGGGCTTTCATTATCAGGCATAATACATCATAAGAAGTTTATAGGTTGAGGAGCAAGGTATTTGGTGATGTATATCACCGTGGTCAGAGCACCTTTTAATGCGGCTTATTGTCATTGAAAAATAATAATAGACTTTAGTTTCATTCCTTTTTATAACAGTATCGATAAATACTAATTTTCCCC
>JAXITL010000028.1:0-23268 GCA_034680125.1 Chitinophagaceae bacterium | reverse complement strand
TTTTGGTAGCGATACCAATATCTCCCGAATACCATTTATTGTTGCTTAAATCGTACAGTTTTGGAGCAGTTCCACCATGGCTGAAATTGCTCATCTCGATATACTGAGCACTGGTGCTGGGGTTAATGGTGACATGAGCATAATGTAAGCCACTAAAATTCCAATCTCTTGGGTATTCGATGCTCCAATAGGGTACCCCAAAAACATCAGCAAGTCCAGTGAGTCTATGTTCTAGTTTTAAAGTATTGCTTGTAGATAATAAACTACTAGGAATGCTTAAATCAAAATGTTGAACATCATTTATTCCATAGCTAGAGTCTGCTTGTAGTGTGTTGTTCCAAAATACTTTCAATTTGTGTGCAGAGTCTCTTGCATTAGCTACACTAGCTGTTTTCAATCTTGCATGAGCTACATTGGGTATTATATTAGGTGTATGAATAGTAAGATTGGCAGGGTTCGCGCTTGGGTTCCAATTAAAGATATATCCTTCCCCATTTTCAAATTGTGAGGAATACAATTCACTTATGCCCGTGCTTGTAAAACGCCCAACAGATTTTCCTTTGGCTATTTCATTGCGTCCATTGTTAATGATGCTTGTATAACAATATCCTAATGCAGAAGGCGGCGTACTGGGTATGGTTGTGCTAACAGCGGTGTACCTTAAATGGATTTTCGAGTTGTCTAGCGTTAAAAAGTAAATGGCAGTGTCGTTAAATAAACTGCTGTATTCGTTGTTATGCTTATTAGGAGCCAAGTAAAGTTCCTTGTCCAATTGTCCATCATTTCCCTTTCCCCAAAATTCTATATAATCACTGCTGCTTAAAGTGCCATTATTACTTACAAATAGCGCTACTTCTTTACCATTGCGCCACAATACAAATTCGCTACCCAGAGCGCTTGTCGGCAATCCTATAGCATCAAGATTTGTTTTGGAGATACGGTAAATGCCTTCATGAGCGACCTTCAATTTCCAATAGACTTTGGTAAAATCTATCCACTCATTGCCATATTGTTGGGCCGTTGCACGATGAGTATATGCACTTAATATTGTTGTGGTAAAGATTGTGGCAAGTGTGATGAGTCGTAACAACTTCATTGAATTATTATTTGAAAATTTTGCTCAAAAATTTATTGGTTGAAGCCTAATCTTCTGTTTTCTTGGCCTTGGCAGCCATACTTGCAATGTCTATTCTCAAGGAAATGATATGTGAAAACAAAGGATTGCTTTGGGTTTGTAGGCTGGTATAAGCGTAGTCAATAACAATCGGATTAAACTTTAAGCCTATGCCCATAGATGGTTGAAAAATGGTGAACTTCTTTTGTTGAGTGCTATCTGCATCATCCAATACGCTTTGTATGTTGCATACTCCAGCCCTTAAGAAAATAGTCTTTTTATAGTCAAGTTCCAAACCCAATCTTGGGTCGATGCTTACACTTTTACTTTTAATCAGGCTGCTTCTTTTGCCATCAGTGGTAAGGTCGGCGTTGATTTCAGCCAATAAATGAATTTTCTTGTCGGGTTTTAAAAAGCTATATCCAGCACCTAAAATAAATCTTGGATTCATTACCTCAAAAGACTTTACGGGTATTTCGTTGCCAGTTTGACCAAACACTTCTTTTTCTTTTTCACTAAGGTTGAAGGTCCAAGTGGTATAAGTAGTCGTGATATCTTTTGCTGTTACACCCCAGTGCCACTTTTTGTATTGCGCTTGTAGGGCTATATCGGCACCGGCACCCCAAGCGTTTGCCATGCTGCCAATATTCCTAAATACGATTTTTGCATTCCCTCCAATGCTGGTTTTAATCAGTGGATTCTTAAATAGTTTTAGTTGTTGGGCATAGCTTATGAAAAAGGCATAGTCTCCAGCAGAGATGGATTTCAACTTGCTTTCGTCAAAGGATCCATCTGGTTGGACATAGTCAATCGTATAGGGAATATCATCGGTTGCAAAACGAAGTAAGGAAATGCCAAAAGCTCTTTTCTTATCTTTTGTAGGCATCGCTACGGTCACAAAATCATATTTGGCATTGCCCGAAAAATACTCAGCATGCATAGCTCCTACTTGTAGCTGTTCTTTTATGTGTACCAAGCCTGCAGTGTTCCAATAGCCACTATAGGCGTCAACACTGCTGGCTGATTGTGCACCGCCCATCGCTAAACCGCGAGCGCCTACACCTATGTTTAAATATTCATTGACATATATTCTTGACTGTGCCAATGAAATATTGCATGCAAACATCAATGGAATTAAAACTATTCTTTTGAGGGACATTATGTTATTATTCTATTAAGTGCTCCAAAAATCATGCCAGAGAAAATTGAACATTTTTCAAGTATTCATGGGCCTTGTATTAGTACAAATCATAAAGCAAAAATACAAAAACAAAACAAAGCCTAAAAGTTTTTATGTGTTCTACACAAAAAAAACGACCCCAATTTGGGGTCGTTTTTATAGGCAGCATTTCTCGGTTCTTAGTTTTTGGGCGCATCAGTAGTAGGTGCTGCTACTACTTCACCTTTAATGTATAGCTCATAACGATCTTTACCTTCAGGTAAAACGGCATTAGAGGTAACATATACCGATTTAGCAATAGGACCAACGCGACCTTGTGTATTATATCTAACCGTGATTTTTCCTTTTTTGCCAGGCAATATCGGTTCTTTGTTCCACTCTGGAGTGGTACATCCGCAAGAAGCATTGCAATTACTAATAATGAGCGGCTCTTTACCTATGTTTTTGAATTCAAAAATGTGTTCAGCAACAGGTCCTTCTGGTACTTTACCAAAATCGTATGTGTCATTTTTGTCCGTAAACAAAAGTTTTGGAGCATTTTTATTCACCACTTTTTTAGCAACTGGCGCAACAGAAACCGGGTTTTGAGCATGGGCAACATTGGCTATACTCAAGGCGATACAAATAGATAAGATTACTTTTTTCATTTTGATTTGCTTGTTTTTTTGAATTAATTAGTGAAAATTTTAGTTTGTTTTAATCATTGAATTGTTCTCTGGTACAGATCCAGAAGGTGCTTTTTCTACTTCTCCTTTAATGGTCAATACTTTGATACCAGCATTTGAGGTAATGGTAATGGTTTTAGTAAAAGGAGACACTCTACCTTGTGTGTTATAAATGGCTTTTATAGTTCCTTTTTTCCCTGGCAATACAGGGTCTTTGGAATAGGATGGTGTGGTGCAACCGCAGGAAGCACTAACATTTGAGATGATGATGGGCTCTTTGCCTGTATTCACGAATTCAAATTCGTGTTCTGCAGATGGTCCTTCTTGAATGGTACCAAAATCGTGAATGCTGAATTTGAAATACATGTTTTCTGGAGTCAAACTACTAGCCTTAGTAGTTGCAGCACTTACAGTATTGATTACGGTATTGCTGGGTTGCGTAGCCAGTTGTACTTGAGGTTTTTGTGCATAAGATGCTAGAGTGATACAGCTCATTGCAGCCAATAAAACAATCTTTTTCATAAGGAGATTTCTTGATTTTTATGATTACAAAAATAGCTTTTATAATGATTATTCCTGTTATTCGACCGTTAATGTGCTTTATTTTTGGGCAGCGATGACGATTCCTTTTATTTTCAATTCATAATGCCCAGCTCCATCATTAGTTTGTGCATTGGAGCTAAGATAAACGCTTTTCGCAAAGTTTCCTAAATGCCCTTTAGTGGTATAGGTAACGGTAATCTTCCCTTTCTTGCCGGGCAAAATGGGGCTTTTGGGAAATTCTGGTGAGGTACAACCACAAGAGGCTTGCGCATTGCTTATGAGTAGGGGGGCATTGCCTACATTTACGAATTGAAATTCGTAAAGAGCATTGGGCCCTTCGGGTATCGTTCCGTAATCATGCGTATCGTCGGCTACTAAAAATTTAAATAGGGGCGCGGTAGTTTTATGCTCCTCTTTAGTTGCGACCATTTTGCTCGTTGTACCGAAGATGTTTACAGGGTTTTGCGCCCATAAGTCTGTATCGGTAGCGCTGATGATCAGTGCTATAAAAAGGTATTTGTTCATAAAATAAATTTTATTGTGCTCTTCAAATGTAGCATTGCATAAGGATGAGTGAGGTTATTGGGTGGTTAAAATGAAATGGCCTACAATAGAATTACCTTAAAAAGGCTTCGTGCTTTTACATTATTTTTGCACCCAGATGGATATTACCTGTACCAAAGAAGAGCGACAACTTTTAGAACGCATTGCTGCGGCTGCGCATGGAATAAATATGCCTTGTTATTTAATTGGGGGCTTTGTGCGAGACAAATTGCTAAGACGCAAGAGTAAGGATGCCGACATCGTTTGTGTAGGTGATGGTATTGCCTTGGCTAATGCCGTTGCCGCTACATTCGAACCAAAATTGCAGGTTAGCTTTTTTAAAAATTTTGGTACAGCACAAATCAAATTAACCAATGGTTTTGAGATCGAATTCGTAGGGGCACGTAAAGAATCTTATCAAGAGCATTCTCGCAAGCCTCAAGTAGAAATAGGTACATTGGTAGACGATCAAAATCGTCGTGATTTCACCATCAATGCTATGGCTATTAGTCTTTGTAAAGATGATTTTGGTGCCTTAATTGATCCTTTTAATGGTGTGGGTGATCTTGAAGCAAAAATAATTCAAACGCCCCTTGATGCAGATATTACCTTCTCTGATGATCCATTGCGCATGATGCGCGCCATCCGATTTGCTACACAACTGAATTTTGTCATTGAGGAAAAAACGCTACAGGCCATTGCAAGAAATAAAGAGCGCATAAAAATCATTTCGCAAGAAAGGATTACCGATGAACTCAATAAAATAATTGCAGCAAAAGTGCCCTCTGTTGGTTTCGATTTGTTGTACCGAACGGGATTGTTAGAATATTTTTTCCCGCAAATGACCCTACTAGCTGGGGTAGAAATCATAGAGGGTAAAGGGCATAAAGATAATTTTTACCACACGCTGCAAGTTTTGGATAATGTAGCCTATCGTAGTAATAATTTATGGTTGCGTTGGGCTGCCATCCTACACGATATTGCTAAACCCCCTACTAAGCGCTTTGAAATGGGACATGGTTGGACCTTTCATGGCCATGATGCATTGGGTAAAAAAATGTGCACGCCCATTTTTAGGCAATTAAAACTACCCCTAAATGAGCATTTGAAATATGTTGCTAAATTGGTAGGCCTTCATTTGCGTCCCATTAGCCTTAGCAAAGAAGAAATTACGGACTCAGCTATGCGCCGCTTATTATTTGATGCAGGTGAAGACTTGGAGGATTTGATGATGCTTTGCGAAAGTGATATTACTTCCAAAAACAAGCAAAAAGTTCGAAGGTTTTTAGAAAATTTTGAGATCGTAAAACAGCGCTTAAAAATTGTTGAAGAACAAGACAAGATAAGAAATTGGCAACCACCCATTGATGGCGCTGATGTGATGAGGATTTTTAACCTTGCTCCTTCTCGAGAGGTAGGATTTATCAAAACGGCTGTTCGGGAGGCCATTTTGGATGGACTCATTCCCAATGAGTATGACGCTGCATATCATTTTATGATAGAAAAAGCAGCAGAAATGGGTATTAGTCCCCATCTATAAATTTTACTCATGATTGTTGAATAGGGTCAACGTAAAAAAAGCGAAACCAGTAAAGAATTACTCGTTTCGCTTTTTCAACTTTTATACAAAAACAATTCTATTAAGGGTTCTATTGATCTGTTGGTCCAAATGTAGGTTTTGATTTTCCCCTATTCAATTGGTAGCCAATATTTATTTGTACAGAGGGTAGCTTGTAGAAATCGCTAGATATTTTTTGTGCCCCATTGCCTTTTGCATTATCCCAAAAATTTTGGACTAGTCTTAGGTCTGCCTGCCAGGCACTTGTGATTTGAAAACCAGCGCCCAGCAAATAGCCCATTCCCAATCTTGAACCAAAGTCGGAACTGGTTAAGGTGGGTTTGCTTTCTTTTAAAATAGGTTTTGTGGAATTTGTTTGTACAAAACTTTGGTTTGTTTGGCTATAGGGTTTGGCTACTTCTTCAACATTGATGCCAAGGTAATAAGCAAGGTTGATACCAGTCATTACATAAAATTTATTGAAGGCATACCGAATAGTTATGGGCAATTCAAAGCTATGCAATGTAGAAAAATTAAAGTAACGATTTGTAGAGTCTGTATGTACATTATAGTACCAATTGGCACCTGAAATCTTAGGCGTTGAGTCGATCGCTACTTCCTTTGCATAACTATCATTAATTGTTTTTTTGCCGCCACTCCGATTAAAGTAATGGATAGCGCCAAACAAACTCCAATGTTTGTTCAATACGAGCTCGCCAGTGGGGCCAAATTGTACTCCTTGAAAAGGATTGCTCTTGGATAATGATAGATTAGCTCCTGCACTAAATCCTACATAAAATTGTGCGTTTTTAAGGTCACGATGGGCATCTGCTGCAGCTTGTGTTAGATTTATTTTATCCAACCATTTTGCGGCTTTGCTTTTTTCTTTCTTTATCGCAGTAGCAGTGCTTTTTTGCTCATCAGCATTGGCTTGATTGCTAGGTGCATTTGGGGCTTTGGCAGCCAATTCATCCTTGCTTTTTTCGCGAGCTGTATTTGCTTTTTTGTTTTGTTCTAAAGGAATTGTCTGATTGGATGCGATGTTTTGTTTGCCTTTTTGGGCAGCGTTTGTATTGTTCGATGGGTTAGCCTGCAAGGCCACTTTCCCACTTGCAATGGTGTCTGATTGGCTATAGGTTTTACGCGGAAAACCTTTGGAGCTTTTTTCTTTGGTAATGATGGTTGTTGTAGGAATACTGTCCTGACTGATTGTCGCAGCTATTGCATCATGTTGGTTTTTGCTGGGGCTAGCTATCTTGTTATTGCTTTCTTTTAAGTTGTTAGACTCGGCTTTAACCTTGTTTTTCCCGCCAACATGAGCAGCGCTATGGGCCACAAATTCATCTTTGCGATGTTGTAGGTTTAGGTCTTTTACGGCAGTCTGTGCATCTTTATTATTCGCGGTATTGGGTTTTTCACCCTCTGTTTGCTTTAGGCTTTGATGGTCATTGTTTTTAGGATCTGAACCCGTAATTTTTTTTGCGTTCAGTTCTTCGTTTTCAGTTTGTGCAGCAAGGGCTAATATTTTTGGCTTTGCATGATCCTTAGTTGTAAGTTCATTTTCTTTGCCTAAATCCTGCTTGGTATGCTTGCTGGCTATGTTGTTGTTTTCTGAAGGGTTATTTGTGGTGTTTGTATTGATTGGTAAAGGTTTATTGCTTGGCTTATGGGCAATATCGTCTTTATGTTTGTTTTCAATCTGTGCCTTGGGTGTAGATGACTGATTTTTCTCGGCATCTTTTATAAGGGCTTGATTTGGTATCGGATTGGAATCCTTAGTGTAGGTAATTTTAGAAGTTGTTGATTGTTTTATGGTATTCCCCATGGAAACGGGGGCTTCAAGATTTTCTGTTTCACGCAATTGAATCAGTTCATACCCCCCCACACAAAGTGCTGACAACAAAATGGCAGCACCCAAAAAAGCCATTGGTTTGCGCCATCTAAATAAAACTGGGGCAACTCTTTCGGGCTTTTCTTTGTCTAACAATTCCTTCATCTTGGGCCAAGCTGCAGCAGCGTCATCCTTATGAGGATGACCGTTCAGCTTTTCTTTGACGAAATCGTCTATGTTCATCATATCCTTGTTCATGTAGGATAGTTGGTTTAAAATTTGTGATTCAATTGTAGTTTTTCAATCTTCTCTTTTAATATTCTACGCCCTTCGCTTAAGTGCCATTTTGATGTTCCCTCACTCATTCCTAATATTTCGGCAATTTCTTTGTGCTGTAGGCCCTCCATCACGCTTAGATTAAACACTATTTTGGTGGTTTTAGGAAGTGTGTTGACTAATTGTAACAACTGGTCATAATACATCCGTTCTCCATGATCTCTTTCTATAAACTCTTCTTTTTCTACAAAAACCGTTTTGTCATTATATTTTTCATTGCTTCTTAGCGCGTCTAAGGCCGTTCGCAACACAATTTTTCTTAACCATCCCTCAAAAGAACCCTGAAAAGTAAATTTCTCGATTTTTTGGAAGCATTTCAAAAATCCCATATTCACAATGTCTTCAGCCTGAGAGCGATCATTGGTATAGCGCACGGCCACACTCATCATTCTCGAATGAAACATTTTATACAATTTTTCCTGAGCATTGCGCTCATTTCGGGCACAACATGCTATAATGTGCTCTAGCTCATCGGAAAACTGTAATGGTGTGTATGATTGTTCTATAGGCAATGGCTTATTGGTTTTAAATAATCATACAAAATAGAAGACGCAGATTTTGTAAAAAGGGTTGGGCAAACACAATATTCCTTAATTCATTAACATTTTGTTTGCATTTGGGCTTTGTGCAACTAAAGGGGTGAAAGGGAAGAAAAGATGAGTACGTCTTTAAAGGGCCATAAACTCATCTGGAAACCTGAGTGCATAGGCAACAATAGCCTTCTCTGTTGCCGCGTTTTCCTGTGCAAATCGTGCATCTAGTTCTTCGAACTCGGTGTATTCTTCATACAGTTTTGCAAATTCTTCTACACTCGTTTCCTTGCTCAGTCCCTCATAATTAAGTGAAAAAACCTTGAGCACATCATCCAATAGCTGGCCCATTACTAATGCGCCTACTTGTTTGAGCATGAGCGGCATCGATAATAAAAGATTGACATAGCCATTTTGGATAAGTTGAATAAATCCCCCTTGTAAAACTTGCATCCGCACATAGTCATAACGGATAAGCAGCTCTTGACCGGGCGATAGTGTTTCGATAAAAGAAAAATCTTGTTGTTTGTATAATTCCTCGTGCAAAGGCAGTACCAATTGCTCATAAATAGCTTCTATTTGGTTTTCCTCTTGCAAGGCAATAAGCTCGCTAAGCGAAATTGTAGGTAAAAATTTACTGTGCAAATTGATTCGTTATTTTTAAAGGGTAATTAGGATAAAATGGAGGAAAATAGGAACGTTTTTTTCTAATGTTATGCTTGCTTGTTTGTAATTATTCCTTTTCTTCATCTCCTTTATAATAAACCTCATGTAATTCGGAAATATAACTGAGTAAGTCTTTTCGGCCAAGGTATTTAACCGCACTGGTTATAAAACTACGTGGAATATATTCCCATTCTGTTTTCATTTTGTTTACAAAATTCTTCGCATTCCGTGCGGTCTCTGATTGGGTATTTTTGTCTGCCTTGGTAAACACAACATTAAAGGGAATGCCCCATTCGCCTAATTGTCTTAAGAAATCAAGGTCAATTGCTTGGGGTTTTAGACGGCTATCAATTAGTACAAAAACACACATCAAATTCTCTCGTTCTTGTAAATATTTTGAAATCATTTTTCCAAACTCTTTTCTTTGGCTGCGCGAAACTTTGGCATAGCCATATCCGGGTAAATCCACCAAATACCAATCGTGGTTAATGATAAAATGGTTGATATGCTGTGTTTTTCCTGGATTCCCAGAAGTTTTAGCCAATTTTTGATTGTTGGTCAGCATATTGATTAAGGAAGATTTGCCCACATTAGAGCGTCCAATAAAGGCAAATTCAGGCTTGTCGGGCTTGGGGCATGCAGCCACGTCAACATTGCTAATTAAATATTTTGCTGTTTTTATCTCCATAGTATTGTTTGTACTGTATTTTTGCGCCGCGCGTGTAGCCATTCCATTTTCTTTATGAAACACAATTCTATAGTACCCGATGCTTCGTCAAAATTAAGCAAGAAAGAGCAAGTTGCTGATATGTTTAATAATATAGCAAGCAAATACGATTTTTTGAATCATCTTTTGTCCTTAGGTATTGATAAAGGTTGGCGAACCAAAGCTATTCAAAGTATTGAGCGTATTGCTCCCCAAAAAATTTTGGATGTGGCTACTGGTACGGGTGACTTGGCTATTGCTGCTGCAAAAAAAATTGAGGGTAGCTCAATTGTGGGCATCGATATCGCTGCACAAATGCTAGAGGTAGGCAAGGTAAAAATTGATGATAAAAATCTTTCGGCACGTATTGAAATGATTGTCGGAGACAGTGAAGCATTGCCCTATGAGGATCACCATTTTGATGCCGTTCTTTGCGCCTATGGGGTACGCAATTTTCAAGATTTACCCAAAGGTCTTAGCGAAATGTGTCGTGTAATGCGTACAGGTGGCCGATTGGCCATTTTAGAATTTTCGCAACCCAAAACATTTCCCATAAAACAGGCTTTTTCCCTATACTTTAAATACATCATGCCTTTATTTGGCAAGATGGTATCCAAACACAGTACTGCATATAATTATTTACCAGAGTCGGTTATGGCTTTTCCTGAAGGGCAAGATTTTTGTAATATTTTAGCGCAGTGTGGCTTTAAGAATGTACAATCAAGGCCACTTACCTTTGGCATTACAAGTTTATATACTGCTGAAAAATAGGCATATAATTATATTAAAATTTGTTAATTTAAATTTCTAGGTACATCTAGAAAAAAAAATTACAAAAAATTGAGCGGCAGTACTTATTTTTACCTTCATCTTAACACCTCAATTTATTTTAAATAAAATAATAATGATGAAAAAGCTAAGCCTTTTATCCATGTTAATGCTTTTTGCGGGCATTACATCCATTGCCCAAAGTATTGAGCCTTGCGGTTTTGATACGAAACACCAGCAAAAAATGCTAACAGACCACCAATATGAAAACTCGGTAAGGACTGTAGATAATCGTTGGATAAAATATATGTCAATGGCCTCAACAGCGATGCTCATTTACACGCCTAGTGGCTATGTTTATGAAGTACCAACCGTGGTACACGTGCTGCATACAGGCGGTGCAGTAGGTTCGGCCTATAACCCCGACAGTACAAAAATTGCTCAAATGATTGATTATTTGAACAAATCTTATGCTGCGGTTTCTCCATTTCCTGATACTACTTCGGGCGGATGCCGGATACCACTTAGATTTGTTTTGGCCAAAAGAACCCCATCTGGTGCTGCTACGAACGGTATTGTACGTTTAAATGCAAGCTCTATTCCGAACTATACCGCTTTTGGGGCTAATGCGTCTGGCTCTTCCGGTGTTGATGATCAAACGATAATGGCTTTTAGTCGTTGGACACCCTCTGACTATTACAACGTTTACTCTGTAAATAAAATTGACGGAAACGATTTATATTCTTCTGGTGGTATTGCTGGCTTTGCTTATTTCCCTGGTTCTCCCACTGTTGATGGTATGATTGTTTGTGCTTCACAGATTAAATCGGGTAGCACAACTGTATCTCACGAATTTGGCCATGCCTTCAGTTTGAGACATACTTTCGAAGGTGATGGTGGTGGATCTGTTTGCCCTCCAACAACCTCATGTGCCACTACTGGCGACTTGGTTTGTGATACAGAGCCGCATAAGCGTTCTGCTTCTTATCCTGGTTGGTGCCCTCCTACTGATTTTAATGCCTGTACTGGTGGCTCTTTCAAAAACGTACAGAATAACATTATGGATTATACTAACTGTCCTCCTAATCGTTATACAGCAGGCCAAAGAACGCGTGTATTGAATGTTTTAGACAATGAACGTACGGGTTTTAAAACTTCTGTAGGTTCTGTAGCACCCACAGGATCAATAGTAGCCTCTTGTGTACCTACCTCGTCAACCAGTACAGCTGGTGTTGGTCCTTACATCGTGAGTTTTAATGGTAATGACGTTTGGACAGGTAGTCTTGGTATGGAAAATGCCGCTTATGTAGATCATTCCTACACACAACAAAGTTATGTTTCAAGAGGTGTTGCCTATCCAATTACAGTGCAAACAAGAGGAAGCAGACAAGTCGTAAAAGTGTATATTGATTACAATAATGACGGCGATTTTGTGGATGCAGGCGAAAATGTTTTTAGCAATACGGGTGCTACCTCTGGTACAATTGCACATACAGGTAGTTTTACTATTCCCACCACAGCAACTACTTGTACGTGGTTGCGTATGCGTGTAGTTGCGCACAATTTTGGTGCATCAATTGCAGATATTCCTTGCGGACCATATGCTAATAATGCACAAGCTGAAGATTATGGTGTCTATGTAAAAGACAGAACAAGTGCAGACTCTGTAAGTATTGCGATTACGGCAGGTTCAAATCCATCTTGTACGGGAAGTTCTGTTACTTTTACAGCAACACCCAAAGGTGGCACGCCTTCTTTCCGTTGGTATATTAATGGTGTGAGAAATGGTGTTACAACGAGTACTTTTACTTCTTCAACAATAGCCAATAACGATATCATTTCGTGTAAAATATTCTACACAGGATCCTGTGGTAGTGATAGTTCTGAATCAAATTTCATTCAATTAAAAGTTTCAAGTACAGCACCTGCCTCAGCAAAAAATACACTCATATTGGGTACTAATCCTGGATGTTCTGGTCTTGCATTGGTATTTAAGGCAAACGTGACAGGCGGTGGTTCTGCACCTACCTATTCTTGGAGAAGAAACGGTTTAGTGGTAGGTGGCCCTGTAGATACTTTTGCAACCAGTACGCTTGTTGCTGGTGATAAAATATGGTGCAGGGTAGTACCCGGCGGTACAGGAACCTGTTCTGTTACACCCGTAAACTCTGATACCATAACTATCTCATTTGCAACAATTGTACCTACAAATAACATTGCTGTTACAGCAGGTTCAATTCCTTCTTGCGATAGCAGCTCAATTACCTTCACCGCAACACCCTTAAATGGCGGTCCTACTCCTACTTTCCAATGGTACCTTAACAACACAGCTGTTTCAGCTGCTACCATGATTAGCTATACCGAGTCTTTGTTGAAAAATAATGATACCATACAATGTAGAGTTATCTCTAATCATCCATGTATTGTAACAGGTATTGGTGATACATCTTGGTCTAATAAAATTGTTGTAAAACGTGATCCACGCTTTAAGCCAAGCTTGTCTGTGGCCATTACAAGAGGAACTAACCCTGGCTGCTTAGATTCTTTATTAGAGTTTACCGCAACAGCTATTGATGGTGGTGGTAGTCCATTAGTATCTTGGTATAAAAATGGCAGTTTGGCTGCATTTGGTTCGGTTTATTCTAGCACTGGTTTCGCTGATAAAGATACCATTGTATGTAAAATGAATGTTACTCCAGCATCTTGTAATAGCGTTGATTCTATATTGTGGGGACCAACAGTTCTTACGCTTTCAGCTACTCCTCCGGCACCAGTTATCTCCCTTATTGGAACATTATTGGTATCGAGCATCACTGGTAGTATTCAATGGTATGGTCCTGATGGTTTAATACCTGGTGCAACTAGTCCTACTTTCCACCCTACCAAACAAGGTAATTACTATGCGGTGGTTGTAAACAGTGGATGTGCTGGTTCTAAATCAAATGTGCTCAATGTTTCCTTGTTAACGATTCGCCCCTACAATATGAGCGAAATGACTGTTTATCCTAACCCTACTACGGGTATTTTGACTCTTGATTGGGGTACAGAGAAAATGAATGCTTCGGTAGATGTATTTACAGTTACTGGTCAAAGAGTGATGAATGTTCTTGTAGAGAATGCAACTTCAAAAACAATGGATCTTACCAAGCTTGCTAATGGTAATTACTTTGTTGTAATACACGATAACAAAGGCAAAACAGGTACAGTTTCTGTAACTGTAGCCCACTAAAAAAGCCTATTATAAAAAGAAACGCCGCTGCAAATTGTAGCGGCGTTTCTTTTTATTGGTAAATGAAATACTTTTTTTGAAGTGAGTCAAAGGCAATATTTTTACAATGATTTAATTATTTATTACCCCTTATCGTTTATGCGTTTATTTCATTCTATACCAATAGTGCTTTTTTTGTTTTTTGCAAGCGCAGTAAATGCCCAGCGAGACAGTCTTCAAAAAGGTATTCAAATTAGTTTGTTAACCTGTGGCACTGGGGATGAAATTTACACGGTATTTGGGCACTCTGGTGTGCGTATTATTGATAGCAATGAGGGTACCGATGTAGTTTATAATTATGGCACATTTGACGGTTACGATCAGGATTTTGAAATAAAATTTATGCGCGGCAACTTGCTTTATTACTTATCGGCTGGTCCTTACGAAGATTTTATTCAAGAATACAAAATGGAGGGTCGCTGGGTAGAAGAGCAAATTGTGCCTTCTAGCGAATCAGAAAAAAGACAAATACAGCAGTATTTGCTTACAAATATGTTGCCCGAAAACAGAGCGTATCGGTATGATTTTTTCTTTGATAATTGTGCTACCCGTATACGCGATATTTTCACACAAACACATGGCGCTGCATTTAAGTATCCTAATGTATTGCCCGATAAAAAAAGTTTGACTTTCAGAGATATTATCAATCAATACCTGCAATATAATGTTTGGGAAAGGTTTGGCATCAATATATTATTGGGTAGTACAATTGATGTCAAGATGAGCAATGAGCAAATTATGTTTTTGCCCGATTATTTAAAAGATGCCTTTGCTAAGGCAACACTTAATGGTAAAGCGTTTACGCAGCCCTCTAAAAGAATAATTGAGGAGGTTAAGCCTGTGCGCCAGGCAGATTATTCCGTATTCATTGTGCTCTATGGATTGTTGATCCTTTTTATTGTTTCCTTGGCTATTCCGAAGCTCCGAGTAATGGCAAAGATTTTATCGAACGCAATCCTTGTTATTACAGGTCTTTTAGGTGTACTGATTTTAATCATGTGGTACGCCACAAGCCATCAAACTTGCCAGAATAATTTTAATTTGCTTTGGGCTTTGCCTACTAATTTGCTGTTTGTTTTTAGACAAAAACAATACAAATACGCGCTTGTCGCTATGTGCTGTATTGTGCTGTCTTTCGTATTGCACATCAGTACAATACAGTGTTTATTATTGCCTGAAATGCTCCCGGTAATGCTGTTGTTATTGCTTGTTTTTGGCAACATCTATACCCTTCAAAAAAGAAAATTGGCACATGCTTAAAATACAATTGAACAATAAGACTTTTGATCAAATCACCTATTACAAAACAGGTGCTGGTCCTGCATTGTTATTGGTGCACGGGTTTCCCGCTAATGTGCAACTTTGGCGTTTTTTAATTCCAGAACTTTCCCAATACTATACCCTTTTATTGCCTAATTTTTTTGAAGAAGAAGGCGATTGGTTGTGCCAAAATGAAACATCAATGCCTTTATTGGCGGATGCCTTCAATGATATTCTTGAAAACGAAAAAGTTGATAAAGTAGTATATGCTGGACACTCCATGGGTGGCTATATGGGTCTTGCCTTTGCGAGCAAATACCCTGAAAAATTAGTAGGACTGTCCCTCATTCATTCATCCTCTCTACCCGATGAAGAAGCAAGGGCTGAGGGAAGGAGAAAAACGATTTCTATTTTAGAAAATGGTGGTAAGAGCATGTTTTTAAAAAAAATGGTTCGTGCACTTTTTCCTGAAGCGTTTAACCATCAAAATCCTGAAATCCTCCAAAGGCAAATTTCAGAAGCATTAGCTGTTAACGACATAAGCCTTATTGCATTTTATAAAGCCATAATGGAACGAAAGGACACAACAGAAATCATAAAGAAGGCACATTTTCCTGTTCAAAATATCCTAGGACTTAAAGATCCTTTAGCAAATATTAGCAAAGAATTAGATGTTGCTCAGCTTGCTTGTGTTAACTTTGTTAGTGTCTACGAAATGGAAGCTCATATGGCTATGCTCGAAGCACCCGAAAAACTCACGAAAGATTTGATTGAATTTGCCCGTTATTGCTGGCAAAGGTTTGGCTAAAATGTGTCATGAAAAGACATTACCACATACTATTTTTTCTACAGCTCATTATTTTATTAATGGCTCCTACCGCAAATGTGCGTGCTACGCACATAGTGGGTGGTGATGCCACTTATGTATGTCTTGGTGCTAATCGATATCTGATCAAATTGTCTATTTATAGAGATTGTATTGGGGGCACGATTGGTGCGATTAGTGGTGACAACCCTGCCTACATAAGGGTTTTTACAGGTAACAATATAATCGTTGATGAAAGAGAATTAAATGCAGTAAATGGAACCGGTTTTGTAATCCCCCCTGGTTTTCAGAATAGTTGTGTGACCAATCCTCCACGGACTTGCCTCAATAGATTAGATTTTGAATTTACATTGACGCTTAATGCAAGCCCTGTTGGATATAAAGTGATTTATCAAGATTGTTGCCGTAATAGAAGCATTCTTAATATAGTCAATCCATTTAATACAGGTGCAACCTACACCTGTACTATCCCTCCTGCTTCAGTAGCTTCTTGTAATAGCAGTGCTGTTTTTAAAAATTTTCCACCACAAATAATCTGTGTAAATAACCCCTTGGTTTATGACCATAGTGCAACAGATATTGATGGCGATTCACTGAGTTATGAATTTTGTCAATCTTACGATTCTCCAGAAAAGCAAAAAAAAGGCTACCCCAATTATTTTTACGACCCCGTAATTTACCGAAGCCCCTTTAGTTTTAGTGTCCCAATGGCTGGTAACCCCCGAATACAAATAGATCCTAAAACAGGTGTTATTTCTGGGACGCCCAATTTACAAGGTCGTTTTGTAGTAGCCGTTTGTTGCCACGAATGGCGAAATGGGAAAATCATCAATACCGTAACCCGAGAATTTCAATTTGTGGTTACTAATTGTTCCAAAGCTGTTATTGCTAATATTCCTCAGTACTCATCAGAGTTCAATACCTATATTGTCAACTGTAGCGATTTAACAGTGAAATTTGAAAATCTAAGTATAGGTGCTATGACCTATCATTGGGATTTTGGGGTTGAAGAAGTTACTGGTGATACCTCTAATGCATTTATGCCCACATTTACTTACCCCGACTCTGGTACTTATGTGGTTACACTCTATGTCAACAGAGGAACAACTTGTTCAGATAGTATTTCAAGATTTGTAAAAGTTTATCCCAAATTAGTATCCAACTTCAATGCCCCCAGTATTGCTTGTCCTGGCGATACCATTAATTTTACTGATTTATCCACTTCTACTTATCCTATCACTCAATGGATTTGGAATTTTGATGACAATACCGAACTGGATTATAATCAAAATGCCCAACACGTGTTTCCCTATAGCGGATTGTACAATGTAGGGCTCATTACCATTAACAACCAGGGCTGTTTGGATACCGTCTTCAAGAAAATCTTAATTGACCCCATTAAGCCTAATGTGGGTAATGATACCGTTATTGTAGTTGGGGAGCGCATTAATTTCAAAGGGCAACTTAATGGCAATTATAAGTGGATGCCTAGTGCTTATTTATCGGACCCTGAGGTCTATAACCCTATAGGCACTTTTACTGATACAGGTAGCTTTACCTATATTGTTGCAGTAAAAAGCGATGCTGGATGTTTGGGGTACGATACTGTGCAAGTCCAAGTATTGGCTTATCCTTACCTAGCTATTCCCAATATTTTTTCGCCTAATGGAGATGGCAAGAATGACCGATTCAGGCCCTTATTGGTAGGTTATCAAAGCCTTAGGTATTTTAGGATTTACAATCGCTATGGCGAAGAAATTTTTAATACCCAGAATATTTCAGATTCCTGGGATGGTACCTATAAAGGGCAAGACCAAGAAGTGGGGGTCTATTATTGGATGATTGGCCTAAAGGATCGCTTCGGCAAGGACTATGAGCGTAAAGGTGATATTACGCTTATTCGCTAGATTGAAACGCTTTCTTACAATTGGTTTGTTTTTTGCTGTTCCTAGTAACTATACATTTAGTAACAGCTTCTTTGATGTTGCAGGTTAGATTGTGGGTTACTTTTGCCCAAAGTTGAAATAAGCAAATGACCATAAAAAAAGTGCAACAAATACTGCCACCAGCGCCAGCACATATGGTGGGTGATGGGTTTAAAGTCCATAATTTTTTCCCTAGTGGATATAATATCAGCAATCGAAGAATGAGTCCGTTTTTCATGCTCGATTATAATGCCCAAATGGAACTAAGTCCTAGTGAAACCCCTCGAGGGGTGGGTGTTCATCCGCATAGAGGTTTTGAAACGGTTACGATTGCTTACCAAGGCAAAATTGCCCATGGTGATAGTTTTGGTAACAAGGGTATTATTTCGGAAGGAGAGGTGCAATGGATGACAGCCGCTTCGGGCATATTGCATAAGGAATATCACGAAGAAGCATTTAGTAAAAAAGGAGGTTTATTTCAAATGGTACAGTTGTGGGTAAACTTACCTGCAAAGGATAAAATGAGCAAGCCCAAATACCAAGCACTTACTCGAGCATTAATCCAAGAGAGCACCCATCATTTGCCCCTTGTACGTGTGGAAGTGATTGCTGGGAATTACCAAGATACTCGTGGGGCTGCAAGTACATTCTCTCCGATAGAATTATACAATCTTCAATTAAGTAGTGGAGGAAAAATACAACTCCATTTCCCTGCCGAGTATAATACAGGCTTGTTGGTGATAGAAGGTTCTGTATTGATCAATCAAACAGAAAACGCAGCGCAAGACCATTTTGCTTTATTTGAGAATGTTGGCACTGATATTATCCTTGAGGCTAGTGCAGATGCTAGGGTGTTGTTGCTTAGTGGTGAGCCTATCAACGAGCCTATCGCTAGTTATGGACCTTTTTTAATGAACAGCCAAGAGGAAATAAGACAAGCCGTGATTGATTTTAATAGCGGCAAATTTGGCTATTTAGCTGATTAATTATTTAGTTGAAAACTATAGGTTGTTTTTGCTATCTAAGGTAAATCCGAAAGAAGAACCAACCCCCAATTTACTGCGCACATTTATGGTTTGGCCATGGGCATCAATAATATGCTTTACTATGGCTAATCCCAATCCTGTGCCACCGATTGTGCGGTTTCGGCTTCTGTCGGCTCGATAGAAACGCTCAAATATTCGAGGTAAATGTTCTTCTGCAATTCCAGGTCCATCATCCGATACCTCTATATAAACGCGCTTATTATCCATCTGGTAAAAACTCAAGATGATAGTGCCATTCTCACTGCCATATTTGAGGGCATTTTCAATGAGATTTACTAAAGCTTGTTTTATTTTTCCTTTATCGGCATATACTTTTAAACCT
Source organism: Chitinophagaceae bacterium (assembly GCA_034680125.1). Classification (GTDB taxonomy): domain Bacteria; phylum Bacteroidota; class Bacteroidia; order Chitinophagales; family Chitinophagaceae; genus Rurimicrobium. The sequence goes on along the minus strand of JAXITL010000028.1, from coordinate 4,181 downwards.
CCCTCAGTGCCTTTTTTGAATTCTAAATTGATGTTTTTTTCTTCGGCCTTTAAAGTGAATTCTTCAAAAATATCCTTCACCAGTTCCTGAATGATAAAAGACTCAAAAGCCAAGGGCGTTCTGCCTGATTCTAATTTCGAAATTTCGTCTACATCATCTACCAAGCGCACCAATCGGTCTATACTTTTTGAGGCATTTGATAGAAATTTTTTGTTCACCTCTGCATCATCCATAGCTCCTCCCAATAAGGTTTCTACATAGCCTTGAACCGTAAAAATGGGTGTACGCAGCTCATGCGAAAGGTTCATCAGAAATTCTTTTCGAAATTGTTCATTGAGTTGCAGCAACTCTACCTCTTCGCGCTTTTCTTTTGCCCATTCTTGCACATCGGCATTAACCTCTTCAATTGATTTTTGGGGTAAAATATTTTTATGAAAAAACTCTTCTCTCTTGGTGGCTTTTGTTTGGTAGATAAACTTATAAATGAGTTTTATTTTTCGGTAGATAAAGCGCTCTACCGTATAATAGTACATGCCAAAAGTACTCAGGAAAGTAACCCCAAAAATAATGCCCGAAGTAGTTACATCGGGCACAAACAATAAACTGATTATAGACACTATAAGTGCCACCACCAATGCGCTAAGGAAAGCCAATAGGCGAGGGGAACTATTTTTGCTAAAAGACAAATCGGGCATGGAGTAAAATTATTCCATTTCAAACTTATATCCTACACCTTTTACGGTAGTGATAAAATCAACCCCAGATTTTTGACGAATTTTACGAATGTGCACGTCAATGGTGCGGTCGCCCACAATCACTTCTGAACCCCATACGCGTTGCAGGATTTCATTACGCAAAAATACACGGCCAGGTTTTGAGGCCAATAGAGAGAGTAATTCGAATTCTTTTTTGGCCAAAATGATCTCAACGCCTTTATAAGTAACCGAATATTTGGTTTTGTTGATTTCTAAATCGCCCAATATCATTTTTTCTTCCTGCTCACGATCTTTCTTCATACGGCGCAGCACAGCGTTTACACGTGTGGCAAGTAGTTCTGGCTTGATGGGCTTGGTGATATAATCATCTGCACCGGTTTCTAGGCCAGTAATTTCTGATTTTTCATCCCGCATGGCTGTAAGAAAAATAACGGGCGTTTTTTCAAAATCAGGCATTACGCGCAGTTCGCGCAAGGTTTGCAATCCATCTTTCTCAGGCATCATCATGTCGAGCAAGATGAGGTCTGGCTGAAATGTTTTTGCTTTGCGAATAGCTTCTACGCCATTACTTGCCGTTTCGATAAGGTAGCCCTTATTTTTGAGGTTATAGTTAAGGAACTCGATTATATCGGGTTCATCATCTACAATCAAAATTTTTTCTGGTAGTTCTTGCATCATATCAGAATGCAATGTTAGCCCACTATCTATTTCCATAAAGCAAATACCCCATTATGTAATTGTTAAGTAAAAATTACCCAATTGTAACCAATGTTTGCTTACTGTAAATACTCCACTAAAGCATCCAATTCCTTATCCGTCAAGTTCGGGAATGCGGGCATATTAGAGCGATTCCATTTTTCGTAAAGCTTTGTGGCATAAGGGTCTCCCGTATTAATATAAGCTTGCGAATTTTTGATAAAAGCTTTTAGTTTTTCAGCATCCTTGCCCCAACGTGCCGAACTGCCAGCCAGCGCTGGGCCAATTTTATCTTCGTTCATACTGTGGCACATCGAGCATTTTTCATTAAAGATATTTTCGGCTGCTGATTCTGTTGTTGCATCTGCCGTTTTAAAATCGCTTATGGTCGTTTGATCGCTGTTGCCACAAGCCCAAATTGCACTCATCGCCAAGAAGCCGATTATCCAATATTTCTTCCTCATTATGGTATTGATATTTGATTGATGTAAAGTTCGCATAAAAAAATGGCGCTTCAAACAAATAAGGAAGCGCCATTTTTTATATGTTGTTTTTGATGGTTTTTAGTGGCTCAGTGATTTTACACTGCGCAGTAATCTACTCCAGCGGAGTTTGAATAAATTGCCATCGAAGCTTAGCCACACAAAAGAGGCTTTACCCACCACATGGTCCTCGGGTACAAAGCCCCAATAGCGAGAATCGGCTGAGTCGTGACGGTTATCACCCATCATCCAATAATAATCCATTTTAAAAGTATAGCTATTGCTTTCTTTTCCGTTGATGAAAAATTTACCCTCTTTTTCTACCAAAGTATTGCCCTCGTAATTGGCAATGATGCGGCGATACATAGCTATGTTTTGAGGGGTAATATAAACAGTTACACCTTTTTTAGGCACTACAAAAGGGCCGTAATTATCTCTGTTCCATTGAAAATTTGCTGGGTCTTGCGGAAAGGCCATATCAGCGGTAGATTTGCTGGGGAGCTGCTCTAGTTTTATGGCTGCCACATTAGACGAACTGCGTAAAATCTCCAATTTGTCGTTGGGTACATTTAGGCGATACATATTGCCCGAAGCTTCGAGAAGTTGAATTTTATTTTCTTCTAAAAACTCTTCCGAAAAGCCAGTGCCTTTAGTTTCTACAATGTAGTGTAATTGCGAATGAGGGAAAATTTCCCCTTTTTGACCATTGAGGTACACAATACCATCCACAATTTGAATTTTGTCGCCAGGTATCCCTATACAGCGTTTGATGTAATTTTCTTTTTTGTCTACCGGTCGTGTAATGATGGTATACATATTGTGTACTGCCTCTCTACCGCCTTCGTTGCGGCATATTTCGTAGTAGTCTCTATCGGCTTTTTCGGCCACTACAGTATCTCCATTTGGGAAGTTGAAAACCACCACGTCGTTGCGCTCAACTTTGCCAAATCCGGGAAGGCGTTTGTAACTCCATTGTACGGCTTCGGTGTAGGATTTGCCACCAGTGATGGGCATCGTATTGTGCACTAAAGGAAAGGCTATCGGTGTGTTGGGAATGCGCGGGCCATAGGCTGTTTTGCTTACAAACAAAAAGTCATTGACCAGCATGCTTCCTTCCATAGAAGGAGTAGGGATGGTGTAGGCCTCTATAAAAAAGGTGCGAATAATGGTGGCTGCAACAATCGCAAATACAGCTGCATCCAACCATTCTCTCCAAACGGGTTTTTTCTTTTCAGCAGTTTTTTCTTTTCCTTTTTTCCAAAAAGCTAATTGCATAGAGATAATTTTCTTGTGAAGTATCAAAAGTAGTTAAGAATAGGGTATTAGTTATGCTTTTCAATAATAGTTCGGTGAAAAGTCGGTAATTGAGAAGAGGCATTTTAATATTAATTAACATCATTTTCATGTAGCGTGCACGTCAAATCTTACTCTTAATCCCTACCTTGCGTCCTCAATTTTAACCAAGATTCAATTTGTTTTTGGAAAAACCCTTTTTAAGGATGTTAAAATGAATTGAAACCACGGTATAAATTTTTTTTCGAAGCAAAGCTACCTAGGACCCAAACGTATAGAATGAGTTTTATCTTTAAGAATCCAAATCAGTCCTTTTTTAAACATCCGCTATTGCACAAAATGTTGTTGAGGGTTATTTTTCCTAAGTCTCTCGTTTTTTGGTTGCTTGTAATGGCCTCTATTTGTGCACTTTCCATCAATTTTTTGCCCCATAACTTTATCAATGCTTTCGGTGCCGACTTGCCAAGGGTTGCTCATCCCGTTTACTCCAATAAAAATTATAAAAAAGATGTTGAGTTTAACGCGAAATTGACTCCTCGTTTTCGTTCGGTGGAATCCATTGTTTACTATGTACGAAAGCATACTCATGATGTGCAAGATCAAAAGGAACAATTGGAGATATTAACCAAGGTATTGAGGCAACGATTTCATCATGCCTATGCCGTATATGGTATGCAAGATAATTGGATGGCAGTTTTTGCCGGTAAATTTATTTGGAATGACCTTGTTGCCAAAGTCATACCCAATGATATTCTCCAAGATGAAGTAGCAGCCTGTAGCCAAGTGTCCATTGTTACAATGGCCTGTTGCAAGCAATTAGGGATTGATACTAGAAAGGTTGGGTTGAATGGCCATTATGCATTGGAGGCCAAAGCAAATGGTGAATGGTATTTTATTGATGTAAATTTGAAACCCAATTTTAATGCCATTGGAGGGCGTAAAAGCTTAGCGAAAATTATAGAAGCTGGCGAGCTGTACAAGCTTTATGCAAACA
>JAXITL010000027.1:0-23471 GCA_034680125.1 Chitinophagaceae bacterium | reverse complement strand
GACAAAAAGGAATATGTATGCTGCTTCGCGTTTCAAGGGCCTTTATGCCTTTGTCTAGAATGAAGTGTTTGCAGGGACAAGTGCGGCAGCTCGATCATTTTATAGTATCAATGAAAGACCTTTTTCAAGACTTATGAACATCAAATAGGCTCCCATGCCTCCTGAACAGAAATAGCATAGCTAATCATGAATTATTTGTTGTTGCAGAACAAAAAAAGTAATTTTAGCCAATAGAATTGGCGCCTGCTTTTTATTGAATGCACATCATGAAAACAAAATTACTTTTAGTCATCGTTTTTACTTTGCTATTGGCAACAAGTGAGACTTGGGGGCAGGCAATGCATTTCTCACAATATTACAATGCCCCTTTATTGGTCAATCCAGCTAATGCAGCATTAATGCCCGAATCAGATTATCGACTTGGTGCCCAACATCGCAGCCAATGGGCAGCATTGCCAGCGCCCTTTACTACTACATCTATTTATGGCGATTTTCAAGCATTTCGGAATAAAAACCAGACCAATTGGATGGGCATAGGATTTGCTTTTTTTAATGATAATGTTGGTGATGGAAAATTAAATTTATTTCGTTCGGATGCAACCCTTGCCTACCATGTCCAGATTGGAGATAGACATATGCTATCCGCTGGTACCACTGTTAGTCATGGATCTCGAAGTGTGAATTTTAGTAGATTCAGTTTCCCCGTACAATGGGATGGCTACACTTTCAACAGAAATGATCCCAATCAAGAGGGGAAAGGTTTAGAAAAAACAAGTTTTAATACTGTGTCAGCGGGTATCAATTATGCTTTTTTCCCGAGCGAGTCTTTTTATATGAAGCTTGGTTTTAGTACCGCCAATTTGAATAAACCCACCGAAACATTTTTTAAGGGTGGTGAAAACACGCTACAATACAGACATACAGCCAATATTGATGCCTTGTTAAAGACATCGGATAATTTCATACTTAATCCTTCTTTTTATTATAGTACCCAAAGTGGCGCTCAAGAAATGTTATACGGTTCGCTTTTTCTTGTGAATCTGTATAAACCCGTTGAGCAAATCGCTGCTAATCAAATTGTTTTTGGGTTATTTCATCGTATTGAAGATGCCTTTGTTGGGGTCATTGGTATTCAAAGAAATGGGCTCCGGCTAACAAGCAGTTATGACTATACGATTTCAACATTGCCTATTAATGCAGGCAAGGGAACGGGTGCTTTTGAAATTTCATTAAGATACGAGGGCCTATATGGCGAAAACTCTAAAGGTCGTAATATGTACCATTGCCCAAGATTTTAAATTGAGGGCTCTTACAAAAATTTATCCCCTTTATTTCTTTTGATTTCAGAAACATATTCTTTGATGTGCTGTTCTTTGCTTCGTTCGCAAATCATCAATACATCTGCTGTATCAATAACGATAAATTTATCAAGACCTTGAAGCAATACTAGTTTGTTTTCGGGCGCTTTTACCATGCACTCTGATGCATCAATAACCACTACATTATTGCCGTGTACGGCATTGCCTAAATAATCCTTTTCGGAGTTTTCATAAGCGCTTTCCCAAGTGCCCAAATCGCTCCATCCAAATTGTGCCGGTGCCACAAATACATTATCCGCTTTTTCCATTACGGCATAATCTATCGAGGTGTTGATACACAAGGGATAGGTCTTTTCAATGTCGGAATATTCTTTGGGGCTATTGTAAGACGTTATTTGTGCAAATAAATCATTGAGCTCTGGCACATATTTTTCAAAGGCCTTAATAATGGTTTGCACATTCCAAATAAAAATACCCGCATTCCATAAAAAATCGCCACTTTTCAGAAAAGCTCTGGCAATGTCAAGATTTGGCTTTTCTGTAAAAGTTTTTACTTTAAAGACTTGATCTACAGCAATTTTTTGATCAAATTGGATATAGCCATATCCAGTATCAGGGCGAGTAGGTTTAATGCCAAGGGTCAATAGCGATGCATTGTTTTGGACAAAATTTAAGCCATCAAACATGCTCTTTTGAAAAGCCTTTTCATCTAATATTAAATGATCGGCAGGGCTAATGATAATATTCGCATTGGGATTAAGCGCGTTGATTTTGTGTGCAAAATAGGCAGCACAAGCGGCTGTATTTTTGCGCGATGGTTCACTCATTATTTGATGATCCATAAGCTCTGGTAGCTGCTCCTTGATGAGGGCCACATAACTATGGTTGGTAATGAAGTAAATGTTTTCGGGCGGACAAATATCCTGGAACCGGTTGTAGGTCCATTGTAACAACGAGCGGCCTGTTCCTAAAATATCAAGAAATTGCTTGGGCTTATGGGTTCGGCTGGTAGGCCAAAAACGGCTGCCAATGCCACCGGCCATTATTGCTACATAATTATTTTGAATGCTCATTGAAAAAGTTAATGCAGTAAATGTACAAAATCTCTAAAACAACTGATTGGGGTCGAGGATAATTAAAATTAGATCAAGGGTATTCTTAAAACAGCAAATGCCGACACAGTTTTTGTATCGGCATTTGCAAAAGGGGAAATAGCGTGTAATTATTTTACCTCAGCAATCAATTTTGCGAAAGCTTCTGGCTCATTCATAGCCAAGTCGGCAAGAACTTTACGGTTCAAATCGATACCTTTTTCAGATAATTTGTGCATAAATACAGAGTAGCTCATACCTTGCTCACGCGCTGCGGCGTTGATACGAGTAATCCATAGGCTGCGGTAGTCGCGTTTTTTCAACTTACGACCAACATACATATAGCCTAAGCCTTTCTCTAGTACGTTTTTGGCAACGGTATATACATTTTTACGTTTTCCGTAAAAACCTTTAGCCTGAGCTAATATTTTTTTTCTTTTTGCGCGAGATGCAACTGCATTTTTCGAACGTGGCATACTATTATGGTATTAAATAAATTAAAAAAAGGTTAGCGCATGCCTAACATACGTTTCACTAAGTTCAGATTCGTAGGATGTACGAATGCTGCTTGACGCAAATGACGTTTGCGCTTATTCGATTTCTTTGTTAGCAAATGGCTCTTAAAAGCTTTATATCTGCGTATTTTACCCGTGCCGGTAACTTTAAATGTCTTTTTCGCACGAGAGTGTGTCTTCACCTTTGGCATATTCTCAAATTTGGGACTGCAAAGGTAACGAAGGAAAGTTTAAAAATCAAAAAAAATATGAAATATAAATTTAGACTTTATTTTTTGACCAAAGGCTAGGTCCTTTTATGCCTTATTTTAAATTGTTAAAACTATGCAACCTGCAGGCCAAGGGTGTTGGGGTGCAGCATTATTCAATTAAGTTTGCACTTACAAAATTACGCTGATGAAATTAAAATCGCTCCTATTTTTAGTAATCGTTACACTTTTTCTTTTTTCGTGTTCAAATGATCAAAATCAGTTTAAGGTCGTAGGCGAAATCGCCAATATGCCCGAACAGACTATTCTGTTAGAAGAAATGGGTATTAATGATACTAAAATTTTGGACTCCGTTCAATCGAACGCCAAAGGACATTTTGAACTGTCTAGTTCGGCCCTAGAGCCTGGTTTGTATCGATTACATTTTAAGGACAACAAATTTATTCTTTTGTCCATTTTTAAAGAAAAAGTACAGGTAATCGCTGATTGGAATAAGCTTGAACAATATAAAGTTTCGGGTTCTCAAGGTTCGGAAAGCTTACTCTATTTTTTCACTAATGTTCGTCAACATATTAATGATATCAACACCATTACCATCGTAATGGACAGTATGCGTATGCGTGGCAATGATTCCCTTTTGGAGATGGCCAATAAAGAAATGGCTGATTTAAACTTGAAGCTAACCTTGTATATAGAAAACTATGCTGATACCACTAAGTATTTACCCAATGCACTCTTTGCCGTTCAGATTTTAAATCCAAGTGTTGAAAAGCCGTTTTTGGATGCCTTTGTTAGTTCGCTAGCTACGCGTTTCCCAAGTCAAAAATTGGGTAAAGATTTTGTCGCACATTATAAACGCGGTGCTACTAGTGCCACCAACCCCGAAGAAGGTTTGATAGAAGGTACTATGGCTCCCGAAATAAGTTTGCAAAGTCCAGAGGGCCAAACCATAACGCTTTCTTCCTTTAAAGGTAAATATGTACTGGTTGATTTTTGGGCCTCTTGGTGCACGCCTTGCCGCAAAGAAAATCCAAATGTTGTTGCCGCTTATAGAATGTACAAAGACAAGAATTTTACGATTTTGGGCGTTTCATTGGATAATGATAAGGATAAATGGTTAAAAGCAATTGCACAAGACAAGCTCGATTGGACCCATATCTCTGATCTTAAAGGTTGGGAATCTATTGCTGCACGAGATTACAGTATCTCTTCTATCCCTAGTAATTTTTTAATCGACCCTTCGGGTAAAATTATTGCCCGCGACCTACGGGGTCCGGATTTGGAAAATATGCTTCAAGAAGTCCTAAAGTAAAGGACATCCTTATTTTTTTATTTATTGCCTTCATCCAATGAAAGAAGTTATTGCTTTAAACGACATTACTAAAAGTTACTTCTTGGGTAAGCAAGAGTTGCCCGTGCTGAAAGGAATTAACCTCACCGTGTCGAGCAATGAATACCTCGCTTTAATGGGCCCCTCGGGCTCTGGTAAGTCAACATTGATGAATATTATCGGCTGTTTAGATACTGCTAGCAGTGGCCAATACATCCTCAATAACAAAGATGTAAGCCAAATGGATGATGATGAATTAGCCGCAGCTCGTAATACTGAAATTGGTTTTGTATTTCAGCAATTTAACTTAATGCCCCGGCTTAGTGCTTGGGAAAATGTTGCTGTGCCCTTAATCTATGCAGGTGTTTCTCTAAAAGAAAGAGAGGAACGTGCTTGGGCCATGTTGGCAAAAGTAGGATTGGAAGAAAGAGGCAAACATTTACCCAACGAATTATCGGGTGGTCAAAGCCAACGCGTAGCCATAGCAAGGGCTCTTATCAATAATCCATCTCTAATCCTTGCAGATGAACCAACCGGCAATTTGGATTCCAAAACTTCGGTAGAAATAATGGATTTGTTCAGTAGTATCCATCAAAATGGCAATACCGTAATGCTGGTAACGCATGAAGATGATATTGCCAACTGTACGCGCCGAATAGTGCGCATTCGCGATGGGGTAGTAGAAAGTGATATCCGTAAATAGCGCTCCTCTATCGTTTGCTAATCTTATTCAGGCTGATGGCTCTTTGCCGAGTACATTTGAAACGGCTGATTGTCTCCGCTCTTTTTTCGAGGTGTTTTTGACTCACACCACTATTCACTCTTTTGCGCCACAAATTAAAACTGCTGCGTTTCAATTCACGGCGCATTAAGGCGATGACCTCTTTTTCGGGAAGGCCAAATTGGAAGGTAATGGCTTCAAAAGGTGTTCTATCTTCCCAAGCCATTTCTATAACTCTATCTATATCTAAAAGAGTCATTTGTGGTTTATTTTCCAAAAAGCTGAATGAGTTTTTGAAAGCGATAATCAAATATAGATTTCACTTTGGCATGAATAAAAATTGCTCCAAGAATATCGCCGATAATCCATTTGCCAATGTCGTAGTGCAAAATATCGCGCATCATTACGCCGCCTTCTACCGCTTCAAAATGATGTTCGTGGTGCCAAATATTATAAGGGCCTATCCTTTGTTCATCCACAAAATACTTCATGTTTTCAACGTGCGTAATTTCTGTGGTCCAGCTCAATGGAATGTTGAACATGGGTGCAACTTTATAATTAATCATCAGCCCCGGGTACATTTTTTCGGGCAAATCAGTTAGGATTTTAAAGGTCATTTCTTCGGGTGTAATCTCATTAAGATTTCGGGGCGACGAAAAGAAATCCCAAGCTTTCTCTAGGCTTATGGGCAAAAATTGCTCTGTTTTTAAAACTTTTATCGACATATAAAAAGGGATGTGCTTAGTTAAGGAAATAATAGGCTGCATTAAGGATACTTGCAAATGAAACCCAAGCCAAATAAGGAATTTGAAGGTATGCAGCTATTTTATGAATAGGATAATAGGCTCGAATCATCGATAAAATACATAGCCATAAGAGGATAATTTCTACCAGTGATGTGCCCAATTGATGAAAATAAAAAAACAAAAAACTCCACATTGTATTCAGCAGCATTTGCAAGAGCGTAAATCGAAAGGCTACTTTTTTAGACTGGGTCGTTTTGGTTTGCAGTATCAAGAAAAAAGAAACTCCCATTAAAATATATAAGCTTGTCCATACTGGTCCAAACAACCAATTGGGTGGTCGAAATGATGGATGAATAAGCGTTTCAAACCAAGCAGCAATGTTCCTGCTGGTAACAATTCCTGCCCATGCACCGAGTGCTAGTGGAACCGTAATACAAGCAATTAAAGTGAGTATTTTTTTCATGCTATTTAATGACTGACATACCGCCGTCGATTTTTACAACTTGTCCTGTCATCCAAGCTGATTGTTCACTGATTAAAAAAGCCACGGCATTGGCGATATCCTCTGCTTTGCCGATCTTCTTCAAAGGATGGCGTTGGGCATTGGCTTCTATTTTTTCTGCTGTGTTGAGTAAGCCAGCAGCCAGAGCGGTGTCGGTTATAGAAGGGGCAATACAATTCACGCGAATCTTGGGCGCAAGCTCTGCCGAAAGCGCTCTGGTTAAGCCTTCTATGGCGCCTTTGCTAGCCGAAACTATGGAATGAAAGTTGAAGCCAGCCTGCACCGCAACCGTAGAGAAAAGCACAATAGAAGCGGATGCTGAGTTTTTCATTTTGGGCAATACCGCCTGAATAATTTTGATAGCACCCAATACTTGCAATTCATAATCAGCTAAAAAATCAGCTGCTTTAATTCGTGCAAATGGCTTTAAATTGATAGCACCTGGGCAATACACTATACCATCAATTTGCTCCGGTAAGAAACTGACATCTATGGTTTCGTCTAAAACATTAAGTTGATGAAAGCTACTGTTTTCAGTGCTTTCGATAGGGTGGCTGTTGTATGTAGCCCACACCTTGTTGTTTTTGGAGAGGAGTTCTACGGATGCTTTTCCTATGCCAGAACTGCCTCCTACAATGAGTATGTTTTTCATAATTCGAATTTCAAGATTATTTTATTTTTTGTTCATTCTACAACGGTCGCTACAATATTTTACCTCATCCCAAACCTTTTCCCATTTTTTTCTCCAGCTAAAAGCTTTGTTGCATTGCACACAGATTTTTTGGGGAAGATGTTCTTTTTTTATGGGCTTTTTCAATGTTTATTTTTTGAGCATTTTATATGCATTGACATTGATGCTACACTTTAAATCAAAGAGCAAACTATACAGGCCAAAGAAGGTTCTGTTGATGTAAATAAAATGCTTCGATCCTCTGTTGCCATTCATTTTGCGCAATTCTTTATCGTTAGAAAATTGCTCGGTCAGTGCGGCGATTTCATTAAAAAATTTAGGGTCCGAAAAGTCAAAGGTATCCCCACCAAAAGGCTGTACAAAAATGCTGAGCAATTGGTGGAATAAAGCAGTGAAATACTTGATCTCCTTGGGGCTGTCTCCTTCTTTCAAAATCTCTAATTGGTACATCCGTTCCGTGAAAATGGTGACATCATCTAGGTTTTCTTTCAGGATTAAATCGAAATAGGGTTTATAGAAATCTTCAGGAATAGACTTCATGCATCCAAAGTCGATTGCAATTAAGTTTTTGTTTTCATCTATGAGGAAATTACCCGGATGGGGGTCGGCATGTACTTTACGGAGATGATGAATTTGGTACATGTAGAAATCCCAAAGGGTTTGCCCAATGAGGTTATTGTCACTTGGATTGTTTTGTTGTTTGGTGTATTCCGACAAATGAATGCCTTGCATCCAATCCATGGTGATGATTTTTTCGCAAGACCATTCGGGGTAATAGGTTGGGAAACGCAGATGCGGAATATGCTCGCATGCTTTGCGCACTATTTCGCTTTGGGTAATTTCCAGTTCGTAATCTGTTTCTTCCCTTAATTTATCTTCTACTTCTTGAAAATATTCGTCTGATGTGCCTTTGAGGTTAAACATTCTCACCGCAATGGGTTTTACCAAAGCGATGTCCGTTGCAATGCTTTCGCGCACACCAGGATATTGAATTTTTACGGCTAGCTTTTTACCATTTTTGGTGGCCTGATGCACTTGACCAATGCTGGCAGCGTTGATAGAATCAGCACTAAAAGTGTCAAAAATTTCTTCGGGGTATTTTTTAAAATATTGTTTAAAGGTTTTGCGCACTAAGGGTGCCGATAAGGGCGGAACAGAGAATTGTGACAGTGAAAATTTCTCGACATAAGATTGGGGTAGCAGGTTTTTTTCCATGCTCAACATTTGCGCTACTTTTAGCGCGCTACCCTTAAGGTTCTTCAATCCATCATAAATATCTTCGGCATTATTTTCATGCAACTTATCCTTGGTTAGCTCGGGGTGAATTAATTTTTCGCCATAATATTTAAGGTAATTACCACCAACTTTTGCTCCTGTTTTCAAGAGTTTACTCACCCGCTCAATCTTCCCCGTAGGGATGGAATCTATAGTCTTCATTCTATTCGTTGCTTATTGGAAAGGACGTTCTTTCCACAAAAATTTACCCAAGTCAATCACACTTTGCACTGGGAACGCTTCCAAGATTTCAAAGCTTGCTTTCACTGATTTTTCTATCAGTACATCTGTTTTTTCAAAATTGGGCGAAGTGTCTTTCATCCAAAATTTAAAAGTGAGCAAAAACTGCAGCCAAGAGCCTTCTTGGAGCAATTTAGCTTCTATTTTTTGCAATTGCTCTCCCGGTAATTTGTAATTTTTTTCGAGGATGTCATTTGCAAATAGTAAGAATTCTTTTCTCATGGCTCCCAATTTTTGGTAGCCCTCCATCGGGTTTTTATCTTCTTTGAGGCTCATTAAAATGTAGCTTCTGTTGGCTGTAGCCATTTCAAAAAAGGTAAAATAATAGCTCAGTAGTTTATTGGCATCTGTGTAGCTGTCAAATTCGGCATTGGCTTGAAGAAGTGCTATACTGTGCTTGTGTAGGCTTTCAAAAAAGAAAGATTCTATTGCCTCGAGCGAAGCAAAAAATTGATAAAAGGCTGTTTCTTCAATACCGATAGTCTTACAGAATTTGTATACTGTTGAGGGCTTTTTTTCGTTGTCCAAAACATATTCTGTGTATTTCGACAATAGTTCTTGCGCGCTCCACTCGGCTGTTTTTTTCTTTGTTGCCATTTTGTTTAATTTTTCTAAGCCAAAGTTAGACAAAAAGAACAAGCCACAAGCGACATTTTTCTATACGTGCAGCAAAAAGCTATATTTTAACGTTTAATAAAATGTTGGGCGTGCCCCCTGAAAGCCGCATTGTCTTAGGCTTCGTCGCCGCTCAGCCTGACAAACGGCTTTTGGGGTCGGGCTGCTCCAGGCTACGCTACGCTTCGGCACTTCGTGCTGGCTGCTTTGGCAGCCACACCTTGCACATCCCTGCCCGACAAAATAATTGGCGGGCCTGCCCGACAAAGTCATTCAAGCGGGCCTCACGCTGCAGTGTTGTAGGTGCTTGGGTAAAAGCTTGGATGCTTTGGGTGCGGGGTGGGTGCATAAGAATTTTTGGAATGTTTGAGCAGAAGGTATTATTTTTAAAAATACTTGTTTGCAGTCGGGAGACTACTATGTAGCAAAGCCGATTTGGCAGCACTGCGAAAGCTATCGGCCCAAACTACACTAACTGAGTGTGGAAGGCGGGAAATAGTTGCCATTTATTTTATTATAGAAATGAAAGGCATAAAAATATTAACTTAACAAATTAAAAGTTCGGAGTTAGCACTATATTCAATCAAAACAAAAAAATGAAAGCAACATATTTAACACTTACAATTCTTGCTTCTGTATTCTCCGCTAATTGTTATTCACAAATAACGCTAAACGGAGATTTTGAATATAATAGTGGTGTTTTTTGTCACTACAATTTGACAAATGGTTCTTTTAACACAATGATGGATGATTGTTTTGCATTTGGATTGGGCAATGAGCTTGATATTCAAAGTATTCACTGTGGGCTAAGTAGTCCAGCAAGCGGAAAATGGTTTATTTCATTAGCAACTAATGCATACTCTTTTTTAACTGACGGGGTATCTATTTCTTTAAATTCTATGTTAACTGCAGGCAATACATATAAGATATCGTATTTTGAAAAAGCTGATACGAGCCAATACACTCATACTATTGACTCATTACTCATTGGTATTTCTTCTGCCAGTTCAATGTTTGGTGTTCAAATTTTTTCTTCATTTCCTCAGCCAGAAACAGATTGGACAAATTGGACTCGTAAGTCTTTTTTATTTACCGCTCCTTCTACTTTTAAATATTTAACTTTTAAGAACAAGGGAAATGTCTACGGTTGGAATTTTATTGATAACGTACAAATTGAATTCGTAACTAGCATTAAAGATAATTATTTTAATTCTCAATTTGAAATTTTTCCTAATCCCTTTTCATTGCAGACGACTTTACAAACACAAGATGTTTTATGCGATGCAATTTTGACTGTATACAATTCTTTTGGGCGAATTGTGAAACAAATAGAAAATATTTCTGGGCATACAGTTGTTTTATCAAGGGACAATCTTCCAGCAGGACTTTACTTTTTTCAACTAAAACAAGATAACAAAGTAACGATATTAGACAAATTAATTATCACTGATTGACACACTCCAGCTCGCCTTAATTTGTCGCTGTTGGTTGAATTTTTGGGGCGTAGCTTTTTTGTAGTATAGCTTAAACGTCCGAAATTAGTTTTTGTCAGGCTGAGCGGAGACGAAGCCTAAGACAAAAACTGATGAAGGGAAATGCTAAAATTTATTTTTAAACTATTGCATAAATGCACAAGTACAGCGTTTATATCCTCAAATGTGCCGACAGCACCCTCTATACTGGTATCACCAACGAATTGTACAGAAGGTTGGATGAACACGAAAATGGTAGAAATCCTCAATGCTATACCTTCAATCGTCGGCCAGTACAATTGGTTTTTCAGCAAGACTTTCACTTTGTACAGCAAGCAATTGCTTTTGAAAAGCAAGTAAAAGGCTGGAACAGAAAAAAGAAAGAGGCATTAATAGCGGGTGAGATTGACCTGCTAAAAATATTGGCTACTTGTACTAATGAGTCGCACCATAGCAACAAAAAGGGTATTTAAAATTGTCTTAGGCTTCGTCTCCGCTCAGCCTGACAATTTTAAATACCCGCTGTACCCGTTGTTCGGGATGTTCCGAAGGGCATCCCGAACTATAGATAAAGCGGATTTGTAATCCGCATACTTAATAGCTATTCCCAAAGCCCAATCTGCGCCAGATAGAGGCGGCACGGAGTAGAGCCGATAGCTGGAGACCCAAAGCTGAATAGCAGCAATAAGCTTAATCGCCCACCTAAACTTTATTAAAACTCAAAAATGAAGCCAATCGTGGGTACGAAAGTGCTGTTGTCGTTGTTGAGCAAAACGGGAATCGCATTGCTACCGTCAGCTTTTACAGGATTACCATCAGTGGTGGCAAAACCGGTATTGTCGGCATTTCTTGTAAAGGTGTAATTGGGTATGCCTTCCGAAGTAAAGCGCGCTGCATTCTGTACGTCGAGGAATAAATCCAAACTTGTTTTTTTGAAATTTATTTTTTTGTCGATGCGGATATCTGCTTGCTGAAATGGTTTTAAGCGTTGCGAATTGATGGCATTATAATTTAAGGTGCCTACACCTGTTACTAGATAATTGGCGCGAGAGGCAATGAGGTCGTAAGGCGTGAAGGGTGCGCCACCGGCTAATCGATACTTTAAGCCCAGCTCCCAGCCTTTGCCCAGTTTTTGCCCAATAGTGGTTGAAATCAAATAACCAAAATTCCATGAAGAAGGCAGCAAAATACCATTAGCTCCCGAGAATTCGGAGCGATAAACAGTGGCACTAAAGGCGTAAAAGGTCTTCTTGATTAATTTTTGTTGCACAAATAATTCTACGCCATAAGTGCGACCCTTGCCGATAGAACTCACCGCCTCATTGCCCACCGAAGTGAAATCGGCACCCTGATTGGCCAATGAAATACCCGTGCGCACAGAGACCGGATAATTGTTGTAATCTTTATAAAAGCCTTCGAGCGTAAAGCGCCAATCATCGCGCGGAATGAATTGTACACCCAATGCATAATGCACCGAATTGATGTATTTCATTCCTCTGTTTACTAAATTATTGTTGTTGTCCCGAAAGCCAAGATTCGTATAAATAGGGAGTTTATAATAATTGCCTACAGAGCCTGTTACATCCCATTTGGGCAACAGATTGTAAGAGAAGGAAAGTCTGGGAGAAAGCGTCTGGAGTGGATTATTGCCATCGCTTGTAAAGGAATTCATATCGCTGCGCATGCCGCCCGAGAGTAATAATTTCTCCTTAAAAAATCTACGAGAAACTTGTCCAAATGCGCCGTATCGAAAGAAATCAATAGCGCTGTTGTAGTTTAAGGTGACGGCTGGGCTAATCAAATTGCCATTGATATCACGTACATCATTGCTTACTTTATTGAATAGGCCGATATTGAATTTGACGTATTGACCGACTACACCATAACTAAATTTCCAGTCGTTCACATATTTATTCACATCAATACGCAATTTGTTTTCTATTTCTTGCGATTGTAAGCCCAGCGTGCGTTTCGTTTCTTCTTCGATATTATCTTCAAATTGATTGGCTTCGTTGTTGAACATATTTCGGCTGAGCGCAACATTTAAATATCCGTTTTTGATGAGTCTTTTTAAAGAAACACCAAAAGTGTAATTCCACTGGTCAATCATGGGATTGCTGCGGAGGATATACATATTTTCTGGGCTAGATTCTTTGGGTATGGCCAAGCGAAATTTATCAATAGCCCCAACACCAATAAAATTGAGCGTGGTTTTGTTGTCTATTTTATGCGTCACTTTATACTGGAAGTCCCAATACTCGGGGCGAATGGGTAAGTCGAGCGCCTCAAATAACAATTGCAAATAAGATCTGCGGGCCGAAGCCATAAAGGTTGTTTTTTTACCCAAAGGCCCTTCTAAAGTAGTGGCTAATTCTGTTCCACTCAAACGCACATTGCCACCTAATTTTTCAGGGTTGCCTTGTCTTTGTTTGATGTTGAAAGTAGAGGCTAGGGCATTATCATATTTTGCGTCAAAAGCTGAGGAACTCAGTTGCACATCTTCGATAAAAGAGACATTGAGAATACCGGTTGCGCCACCTGAGGCTCCTTGCGTTTGAAAATGATTGAGCACCGGTATTTCGATGCCATCTAAATAATACACATTTTCGTTGGGGGCACCACCACGGACAATGATGTCATTTCTATTGGCGGAAGCACCGCCACTTACACCTGGTAAAACTTGAATCACCCGACTCACATCAAAGTTTCCTCCTGGATTGCCTTTGATTTCTTCGGTACTCAATCGTTGGGTACTCATCGGTGTCACCATATCGGCTGCACGCGCCGAGCGGCTTTTATTATCTTTTACCACTACCTCTTTAAGGTTTTTACCCTCTTCATCCATGTCGAAATTGACTATTTGGGCATTACCGCTGCTGACAATTATGTTGTATTTGATTTGTGTGGCGTAGCCTAGATAGCTAACCTTTATATTTTTTGCACCAAGGCTCGTTTCGATACGGTAATTCCCATTACTATCGCTTGTATTGCCATCGGCTGTACCTTCTATTTGCACTACAGCTCCTTCAATGGTTTGTTGGGTATTTTTATCTTTTATGGTACCTAGAATAATCCCTTTTGTTTGGGCCTGAGTACTCAGGCTCACAAAAATTGTGCAAAAAATAAGAAGAAAACGAGCGCTCATTCTGTTTAATAATTTGCCGCAAAAATACAACAAAAAATTACTAATAAGAGTTTTTGTATCTCCAGATGATATCTTTGTAGTCTACGCGCTTATGGTAAAACAACTAAATGTTCGGCATCTTTCTTTCGAAGCTTTACAAAAGCAAATTGTTGATTGGGGTTTTAAGAAGTCTCAGGCAACATTGCTTTATGAATCTATTTGGAACCAATTTGTTACTGATTTTGGGGCGATCGAATTGCTTCAAGAAAGTTTATTAAGCCTACTTCAAGAACATTATTATATACCCCAAACAAAAAGGCACCACACACAATTTAGTGAAGATGGTACTATAAAGTGTAGCTTTCAATTGCAGGATGCTCATTTGATCGAAGGCGTGTTAATCCCTACCGAAAATCGTGTAACGGTCTGTGTTTCTAGCCAAGTAGGTTGTAGTCTTTCTTGTTCTTTTTGTGCCACCGGCTATCTGCCACGCAAGCGCAATGTAGATTTTGATGAGATAGTGGATCAAGTTGTTTTGCTGAATGAATTGGCGAAAGAGCATTATCAAATGCCTATCAGCAATGTAGTGTTTATGGGTATGGGCGAGCCCATGCTCAATTATAACCATGTACTGCGCTCAATAGAAAAATTGAGCAATCAAAAGGGTTTGTCTATAGCACCGAAACGGATTACGGTTTCTACTGCAGGTGTGGCCAAAATGATTCGGAAATTGGGGGAGGAAAAGATAAAAGTCAATCTAGCCCTTTCATTACACGCTGCCAATGATGAAAAGCGAAACAAAATAATGGGGATTAATGAAACCAATAATTTGAACGAATTAATAGAGGCTTTGAATGATTTTTATAGACAAAGCAAGAATGAAATTACGTTAGAATATGTTTTATTGCAGGGCTTTAACGATAGTCTTGAGGATGCTGATGAATTAATTGCTTTTGCGCAAAAAGTACCAGTGCATTTGGTGAATATTTTGGAATATAACGCCATCGCCAATGCTGCTTTTCAAAAACCTGCCGAAGAGGTAATGAACAACTTTGTTCGTTATTTGCAGGGGCATAAAATTAATGCGCATTTGCGTCGTAGTCGAGGCAAAGACATTGCTGCAGCCTGCGGGCAATTGGCCAATGTGTAATGCTTACAAATCCACCTTGGTTATGTGGTCTTTTACGCTGATGCCTACATAGGCGCCATGAGCAACAGCTAGTATTTTTTTGCCCTCTTTTTCGGCAGCCTCAAATTGTATGTTCCCCGATTGAATAAAATCGTTGATGAGTTTGTTGATCTTGCTTTTCACAACATCATTTTTGGTAACAATATCGATGCTGCTATTTTGCGTGCGTAAAGTAATGCCTTCAAATTTGTAATATTTAATGGATCCTTCTTCGTTAATCACAAAATGACGAGGGTTTATTTCGTATTGTCCATCAGTCAGTTGGTCGAATAGGGTTTTGTTTTGTAAAACAAGGTCAATAAAATATTCATTTAGGCTACGCTCAGGTAAGGGGCTGCAATGCGTTTCGTTAATTATGGTTTTACCGTTCATAGCAATAGGAAAGGGATCGGGTATCGAAACTTTTATTTCTCGCTCACCAGTTTCTATGTTTTCGATATATAGGGTGTCAGTTGATGGTGTTGACAATTCAATTTCATTTCCATTGAATAGTATTTTTCGATTGCTTTGAGCTAATGCAGGCTGTGCCCAAGTACAAGCCAAAAGGACGAAAAAATAGGCATTGAATAATTGAAGTCTTTTGCGCATAACAGTGTTTTTGTGGAATGGATAAACAAACACTAAAGTAGTACTTAAACGTTTAGGCTTCGTGTAAAAAGGAAAGAATCAAGTAAAATTAAATGTAGAAGAGCGTCATTTTCTAATTGTACAGTTTCCTTTCTTTCCTTACCTTTGCCCGACCTCTATAAGTTTGGTAGTTTTCTTCCTCACCTCATCGGTCACCAAACAGCATAAATTCTACTAAAAAAAATGACAAAGTATATCTTCGTAACTGGTGGTGTTACCTCATCGTTGGGTAAAGGCATTATTGCTGCCTCTCTTGCAAAATTGTTACAAGCTAGAGGGTACACCGCTACGATTCAAAAATTTGATCCTTATATCAATGTTGACCCAGGCACATTAAATCCTTATGAGCATGGTGAATGTTATGTTACCGAAGATGGTGCAGAAACCGACCTTGACCTAGGGCATTACGAGCGTTTTTTAAATACCTATACTTCTCAAGCCAACAATGTTACCACAGGTCGTATTTACCAATATGTCATCAACAAAGAAAGAGAAGGGGCTTATTTGGGTCGCACCGTGCAGGTAATCCCGCATATTACGGATGAGATTAAACGTAGAATGACCCTTTTGGGTAAAGATAAAAAATTTGATTTTGTCATTACAGAGCTGGGTGGCACAGTCGGGGATATTGAATCATTGCCTTATATCGAGGCTGTTCGTCAATTGAAATGGGATTTGGGTGAAAAAAACGCGATTGTCGTGCACCTCACACTCATTCCCTACCTTAAGGCTGCAAAAGAATTAAAAACAAAGCCCACACAGCATTCGGTAAAGCTCATGAGTGAAAACGGCATCAATCCAGATATTCTCGTTTGCCGTACCGAAGAGCCTTTATACAAAGACCTTAAGCGCAAAATTGCACAGTTTTGTAATGTTACTGAAGACGCGGTGATCGAAGCAATGGATGCAGACACCATCTATAGCGTGCCTTTAGAGATGATGCGTGAGAAGCTAGACATTACTTGTTTGAATAAATTAGGCATGCCTTTGGGTGATGAGCCAAAACTAGAGCGATGGAAAGAGTTTTTAAATAAACTTCGCTATCCAAAATCAAAAATTACTGTAGGTTTAATCGGAAAATATGTAGAGTTGCAAGATGCCTACAAATCTATATTAGAAGCACTCATTCATGCAGGGGCTATTAATGAGTGTAAGGTAGAAGTACGCAATATTCATTCCGAATACTTGACACCCGAAAACGTAACAGAGAAGCTACATAATATAGATGCCGTATTGGTTGCGCCAGGTTTTGGGAATAGAGGTATTGAAGGTAAGATTGATGCTATCCGATATACCCGCGAAAAGAATATTCCATTTTTCGGTATTTGCCTAGGGATGCAAATGGCTTGTGTAGAATTTGCCAGAAATGTATTGGGATTAAAAGATGCTCATTCTACCGAAATGAAACCGGATACCTCGAATCCTGTTATTAGCATGATGGAAGATCAGAAGAAAATTGTAAACATGGGTGGTACGATGCGTTTGGGCGCATATGACTGTACCATAGAGCCAACAAGTTTTTCAGCAATGGCATATGGCAAGACGCATATTTCTGAACGTCATCGTCATCGCTACGAGTTTAATAATGATTATTTAGAAGCATTTGAGCAAGCAGGGATGAAGCCTGTGGGCAAAAACCCTGAAACCGGTTTAGTGGAAATAATGGAGATTAAAAATCACCCCTATTATGTGGCCACTCAATTTCACCCCGAGTATAAAAGTACTGTTGAAAACCCACATCCCCTTTTTGTAGCCTTTGTGAAAGCAGCTAAAGAAGCTCAAGAAGTCAAAAGGGCTACAAGTCCAGATTTGGAGATACAAAAGACCTTATAAAAGCAAGCGCAAAGGATAGGATATTTTTTAATTTGCTGTCTTTGGCATGAAATTTGGAGTAAACTGGATAAACTAGTTTAAAAACAAATAATCATGACAACAACATTCCGCAAATTGGCTTTAAGCGCCATTATCCCCCTTTCCACATTAGCTGCACTTACAATGACATCTTGTACAAAAGATGAACCATTGGTTTGTAGCACAGGTCTTACTGGTTCTGATTGCAAAACAGAGCTTAGGGTTTCTTATTATAATTCTTACAAAGGCAGTGGATTCGATAATGCTGGTGGTACTTATACGGATTGGACTGCAAGGTTCACCGCATTGGGTACTGAGCCTACAAAAATGAACATGCAGCTTTTGAATGATAAGCTGGCCTCAATGGAAGCATTAACCGTTACGTTGACTTCAAATACTACATTTAACATCGATTCAAAAACATCTGGAACCTCTACTTTTTCAGGAACAGGTACAATTGATGCCTCAAAAGTAACATTGTCCATCACTGAAAAGGAAAATCTATTGGGTGTAACGACAACCTATATTCTTACATTCAACAACATGGTTAAACAATAATCCAAAGGACATTGCATTAAAAAAGGGGCATATTAATTAATATGCCCCTTTTTTAATGGTATTATTTATTTAACTTTATTTTCGTCAGCCTTAGATCTTAGTCCATCACCTTGTCTATTTTGGTCAGCCTTAGATCTTAATCCACCAACTTGTTTATTTTGGTCAGCGTTAGATCTTAAGCCGCCTTGTGTGTTTTGCTCAATAGAGCCGTTTCGTCCATCCGGTTGGGGTGCTGTGCTTACTGCTGTCCCTTCCTTAACCACTTCCTTTGTTTTTGGGCCAACTACTTTTTTTGCAGGGGCATTTTTGCCAGCAGACTGAGCAGCCGCATCGGCTATTGAATCCGCTTTCATTATAGCCTTCAAAGAATCAGCAGTCATGACAGCTTGTGCTGTAACCATTGAGTCGCTTTTGGCTTTCTCCACAGCAGCAATAGAATCTACTTTTACTTGTGCAATAGAGTCAATGTTAAGAGTTTGTATTGGCGCAGTATTGCTGCCACAAGATGCCAATGTGATGAATCCACCAGCAGCAAAAAATAGAAAGTACTTTTTCATTGTATTTAAATTTTAAACAAAATTAAATTGGTTCTTTTTATAATTAGCAAATACTATACCAATTTCAACCATTTTCTCCTTTAGCTTTGTTAAATAAATGTATTGACTTGTACTATTTTCAAAAAGTGCTTTTTTCGATTGTTACAATTAAGACATTTGTGCTAAATCCTCGTTTGTAATTTTAATTTTGATGCAGCAATTATCCTTTATTAGTTCGGTTTGTAAGGCAGAATGGCTTGGAGCGGGTAGTGATCATCTCGTACGCGATATTATTTCGGATTCTCGCACCATAAAGAATGAAACAGATTTATTGTTTGTGGCCATCATTACACAACGCAGTAATGGCCATCATTATATTGCTGATGCCTATGCTAAAGGTGTTCGTGCTTTTTTAATATCCCAACCGATAGACCAAGCAAATTATGGTGATGCAACATTTTTATTAGTAAAAGATACGGTGCAGGCCTTGCAGCTATTGGCTACCCAAATACGTCAGCAATGTGCCATTCCTGTAGTGGGCATTACAGGTAGTAATGGTAAAACGATTGTCAAAGAATGGTTGCATCATTTGCTGGGAAGCCATTTCGATATTATACGAAGCCCTAAAAGTTACAATTCGCAAATTGGTGTTCCCTTGTCCGTGTGGCAAATGGAGGCACATCATAACCTAGCTATTTTTGAGGCCGGCATTTCACAAAGTGGTGAAATGGAATTGCTCGAAAAAATCATAAGACCCTCAATTGGTATTTTTACCAACATTGGTGAAGCGCATACCCAAGGTTTTATCAATACAAGGCAAAAAATCAATGAAAAATTGCAGTTGTTTAAAAGGGCAGAATGGCTCATTTTTTGTAGTGATTATCCCGAGTTAAATGAATGCATTTCCTTATTTGCACAAAATATCAAATCTAATTTGGGCAATGCTTTGCAGTTGTTTTCTTGGTCCTATAAGCATGAGGCTACCTTGCAGATTAAATCTGTTGTAAAGGTCAATGGCAAAACCAAAATTGTGGCTTTTTTTCAACAAAAGGAATGCTGTATAGAAATTCCTTTCACGGATGCAGCTTCTATCGAAAATGCTATTCATTGCTGGTGTCTGTTATTGCATTTTAATATCGATGAAAGTTGCATTGTTGAAAAGATGTCCTCCTTGAAACCGATATCTATGCGTTTAGAATTGGTACAAGGAGAGAATAATTGCATCTTGATAAACGATGCCTACAATTCCGATTTGCGTTCATTGAATATTGCTTTAGATATGCTTGAGCAGCAAAAGCAACAAAAGAAAACAACTGTTTTTTTGAGCGATTTACAGCAAACGGGTCGTGCTGAAATGGCTTTGTATGGAGATGTTGCACAGATTTTAAAAGATAGGGATGTTCAACGCTTTTTTGCTATCGGTACATCATTAATGCAAAACCAATCATTGTTTGACGCGCATAAAAATGTAGAAACGCATTTTTTTGCCGATACAGAAAGTTTTTTGCGTCAAATACATTTGTATCGTTTTGCCGATGAAGCCATATTACTGAAAGGTGCACGCAGCTTTGCTTTTGAAAAGATTATGCTTTTGCTAGAGCAGAAGCTTCACCAAACAGTTTTAAGCGTAAACTTGTCGGCACTGCACAATAATTTAGAAGTATTTCGTCGTAGGCTTAAACCAGGCGTTAAGACAATGGCTATGGTTAAAGCATCCTCTTATGGCAGTGGTAGCCACGAAATTGCCACTGTATTGCAGGATGCCCAAGTGGA
Organism: Chitinophagaceae bacterium; assembly: GCA_034680125.1. Lineage (GTDB taxonomy): Bacteria > Bacteroidota > Bacteroidia > Chitinophagales > Chitinophagaceae > Rurimicrobium. The sequence goes on along the minus strand of JAXITL010000027.1, from coordinate 3,087 downwards.
TTACCTTACGGTAGCGTATGCCGATGAAGGCGTGGCATTGCGCAAAGCCAATATTCATTTGCCTATAATGGTTATGAGCCCCTCTACAGATGCTTTTGACAGGATGATCTTGTGGAACTTAGAGCCTGAAATTTTCAATAGGCGTTCATTGGAGCACTTTGTTGCAGTGGCCCACAATTTGGGTGTTAGCAACTATCCCATACATTTAAAATTAGATACCGGTATGCATCGGCTGGGTTTTATGCCTAATGAAATTGACTCGCTTTTGACTCAGCTAGCTAATGAATCGAGTATAAAAATCGCCAGTATTTTTAGCCATTTGGCTGCTGCTGATGATAAAGATTTTGAGGCATTTACACGCCAGCAAGCTGATGTTTTTCAGCACATGTGCTCCGCAATTATAGCTGCTATAGGATACAGGCCGCTTCTCCACCTATGCAACACTGCTGGTATTGTACAATATCCCGATTATCATTTTGATATGGTGCGCTTAGGTTTGGGTTTATATGGTATTGATAGTTGCGGCGTTTTAAATAGTCAATTGCAGCAAATCAGTACTTTACGCACTACCATTGCCCAAATCAAAAACATTTCGGCTGGAGAAACAATTGGCTATAGCCGGCGAGGTAAAGCTGTAAAAGACATGCGCATTGCAACTATTTGCATTGGTTATGCCGATGGCTATCCTCGAAAACTAAGTAATGGCGAGGCTTTTGTAATGATCAATAATAAAGCAGCTAAGCTCATAGGTAATATTGCCATGGATATGTGTATGGTGGATATTTCTGAAATTGATGCCGTACAAGAAGGCGACGAAGTGATTGTTTTTGGAGATGCCTTACCCATACAACAAGTGGCTGCATGGGCCGATACGATTCCTTATGAAATAATGACCAGCATTGGGCAAAGGGTAAAGCGTGTTTATGTAAACGAGGGATAAAAAAAGAGCAGCATTTCTGCTGCTCTTCATGATGCTTTTGTAAAAAATCCTTATCGTAAGTCTACAACTTCAATTCCTTTATAGGCTTTGGGGTCGAAGAAAAATGTTTTGTCGTCAACGGGAGCATTGCCTGTAAAATTGCTAATCGTGTAGGTATAGTTATTGCCGTTTTTTTCGGTAATATTTCCACCAGCAATAGTATTAGTAGTTTTATCTACCAATATTTCTACACGTTTGAATTGCTTACTTGTGTTTATGGGTGTAAGCTCAATGGCATCACAGTTTTTACCCCCTGATTTTTTAACACCAAGGTATTTATACTTGTATTCCTTATCGTAAAAATTGGTAATTAATTTAGTGGGCGAAATGGTTTGTTCACTTGGGTTGTAATTGCTGATTTGTACCTCATTATTATCCTTGATGTAGGTCCAAACGGTTTTGTTATCGCAGATAATTTCTTGACCTTGGATGCTGATGCGGTATTTGCTTCCTTTCATAGAAAACGTACCACTTTTAGTTTGTTTTGTTTTGCCATTTGCGCTAGCAAGGTTTAGGCTAAAGTTAGCTTTCATTGACTTGAAGCTATTTACTTTTTGGGTAACGGCATCTAAAATGCTTTTTGCTTTGGCATCATTTTGTGCACTAACAGGTTGGGTAACCGAATAAAGTCCGATACTCAATATTGCGATAATTTTTTTCATTAGTTTTTTCTAAAAAAATGTTGTTTGAATATTTATTTGTTGCTCTTCTTAGTTACAAAGATGCAATAAGTTTAAAGATAAGCGTCTAACTCTGCCTCTGTTTTAACATACACTTCACGGGGTTTGCTCCCTACTGCGGGGCCAACGATACCTGCAGCCTCGATTTGGTCCATTATACGGCCAGCACGATTATATCCCAGGTTCAAGCGGCGCTGAAGATTTGAGGTAGAGCCGCTTTGAGACTGTACGATGAGGCGTGCACATTCTTCAAACAGTTCGTCGCGATTGCCAATGTCCAGTACTTTACCTGTTCCGCCACCATCTTCGCCTTCATATTCTGGGAGTTCAAATGCTGATGGATAACCGCGTTGTTGGCCAATAAATGCTACAATTTTTTCTACTTCGGGTGTATCTACAAAGGCGCATTGAATACGAAGTAATTCACTTCCGTGGCTAATCAACATGTCTCCACGACCTATCAATTGTTCTGCACCACCACTATCTAAAATAGTGCGAGAATCCACTTTTGCGGATACTTTAAACGCGATACGGGCAGGGAAATTGGCTTTAATGGTTCCGGTAATTACATTAACAGATGGGCGTTGGGTGGCTACAATAATATGAATACCTATAGCACGGGCAAGCTGCGCTAGTCTAGCAACAGGCATTTCTACTTCTTTGCCGGCTGTCATAATCAAATCAGCGAATTCATCAACTACAAGAACGATAAAGGGTAAGTATTTGTGTCCTTTTTCAGGGTTTAGCTTCCGGCTAATAAATTTTTCATTGTATTCTTTAATGTTACGTGCGCCAGCCTCTTTAAGCAATTCGTAGCGGTTATCCATTTCAATACACAAAGCATTCAGGGTATTGATAACTTTTTTGGTATCCGTAATAATGGCTTCTTCCTCATTCGGTAATTTGGCCAAGAAATGTTTTTCAATCATCTTGTATATCGACAATTCTACTTTCTTAGGGTCTACTAAAACAAACTTTAATTGCGAGGGGTGTTTTTTAAACAATAGAGAAACCAGCACGGCATTGATACCAACGGATTTACCCTGCCCCGTTGCCCCAGCCATGAGTAAATGCGGCATTGTGGCCAAGTCGACAATGTAATTTTCATTGTCAATTTTTTTACCCAATGCAATAGGTAGGCTCATTTTGTTGTTGATAAATTTTTCGCTGCTCAGCAATGCACGCATCGATACGATTTGCTTATTGGCATTGGGTACTTCTATGCCAATGGTGCCCTTACCCGGTATAGGTGCAATGATACGGATACCTAATGCAGCAAGGTTTAGGGCAATATCATCTTCTAGATTCCTGATTTTTGAAATCCGTACACCTTCGGCAGGTACAATTTCATACAAGGTAACCGTAGGACCAACAGTGGCACTGATGCGTTGTATTTCGATACTGAAACTACGTAGGGTGCTGATGATT
>JAXITL010000026.1:0-24193 GCA_034680125.1 Chitinophagaceae bacterium | reverse complement strand
TCTAATTGATGAATTGATTGACGACATTACCAAAGAATACAACATCACCACGGTTATCAACACTCATGATATGAATACCGTAATGGAGCGTGGTGACTACATCATGTACTTACACCAGGGCCTTAAAAAATGGGAAGGAACCAATAAAGAAATCATTTACAGCAAGGACGAAGATTTAAATGACTTCATCTTTGCATCTGGCTTCTTGAAAAGAACCAAAGAAATCATGATGCAAGAAGGACTAGCTAAATAAAAAATGAAGTATAAATAATGTACAAAAAAGAAGCCAACTCTTCAATGAGTTGGCTTCTTTTTTGTTGAGAAGGGCGCAACAAATACACATATCAATTGAGTACAGATGCTGCTTCCAAATGAAGTGTATCGGCCCAATCTTTTAAAGAACTGTATTGCTCATCTACTGTATCATGTGGCATAAGGACGGGACTATTGGTGGTGCTCAAAAAAACGGTATGCATCCCCATTCTTTTGCCAAATAGCATATCGCTCAAATTATTACCAACCATAACACTTTTTTTAAAGTCGATAAGGTCAATATCTTCTTTGGCTTGCATAGCCATACCTGTATTGGGTTTGCGGTTCACATCCCCATCTTCTACCGAAGTACAAGCATATATCTTATCGATACGCCCGCCCTGCAATAATATTTCGGACTGCATATTTTGATGGATATTTTTTAAATCCTCCATGGCCATAATGCCTCTACCTACACCACGTTGGTTGGTAACGACAACAATATTTCCAAAAATTTGCCCAAGCGATTCAATAGCTTTTAAAGCACCATCATAAAAGATAAACTCGCCCCAGTTGGTTACATAAGTACCTTTTACTTCTTCATTAATTACGCCATCTCTATCGAGGAAAAGCGTCCAATCTTTAGTATATTTTATAGCGTTTTGCTGCATGGTTGTGTGCTGAAATTTTTTCGCTAATTCTAAAATAAATTTTCTTCTACCAGCTGGCATAGAATATGCCCAATCATGATATGCGCTTCTTGTATGCGGGGCGTATCGGAAGAAGGGACATTAATGAGATAATCCCCCATGTCTTTCATTTTACCGCCGCTATTACCGGTCATGGACACGGTGGTCATACCCATTTCTTTGGCTTGCAATAAAGCGTTGATGATATTGGTAGAATTGCCCGATGTACTCAAGGCAATAAGCACATCCCCTTTGCGTCCGATACCTTTTACCATGCGGCTATACACCACATCGTAACCATAATCATTGGCTACTGCAGTAAGGTAAGAGGTGTTGCAATGTAGTGCTTCGGAGGGCAAGGGATTACGATCGGTATAAAAACGACCGCTGAATTCTGCTGCTAAATGTTGGGCATCTGCAGCACTGCCTCCATTACCGCAAAACAGCACTTTGTTGCCATTTTGAAAGGCTTGCGTTACGCGCTGTGTCACTTCCTCAATGGTTGCTATCAAGGCCTCGTTGTGCAATATATTTTGCTTGGTCTGTATAGAAGCAGCAATAATTTCTTTAATCGAATTCATAAAATACAATGATAGCTAAGGGCTCAAAAATACAAAGAGCAAGCCAATAAAAACGTGTGATTTTAATGACTATAAAAAGTTCATACTTTATTGCACGGTAATTTTTTGGGTACAGATTCCTTGATGGTCTTGCACTAGACGGACAATATAAGTACCTGGACCTAAGTTGATGGGCAGGGTGATTTCTTGCTGGATAAATTGTAGTTCTTGTGACAAGACCCTTTTACCCAACATATCGGTAATGGTGAGCTGTGTGGGTTTATGATTGAGCAAAGTGCTGCGTAGACTTAGATAATTTGTTGCGGGGTTTGGGAAAACACTGATTCCATTTACCAAACTTTTGGAGGGAACAATACCCAAACCGATTACATACACTGATTGTTTAAAGGAGTCGGCATCAACCATTGCCATGATTTGATCACCACCTGTAGTAATGGGTGCATTATAAATACTCCGAACAATATTGGCACTATTTATTTTAGCAACGTAAGGAATAAATTTACCAGAATCTGCCAAGAAATAGCCTTCTAACATCGAAAACATTCCGGAGGGAATTGCTGCCCCTGTGAATAATTTAAACTGGGCTTCTACCGGAAAGGTAGCAGCCAAACCTATGGGCAATCCACTATTAAGCAACCACTCACAAACTATCCAAGAGCGCAAGGCTACTGTAGCTGTGGGGGTATTATATATTAAGCCCGTAGTGTCACTTTCACCCCACCAAGAAGAATCCGAAATAAAGGCAGAAATGGCTTGAGCGTTATACACTTCGTTATACCGTCTATTGTCAGATTTAGGATTAAAAATTCTTGCGTTGTTGATGGTGATGATAGAACTGGTGCCTGTTAGGCTATCATTATACAAAGCCATTCCGCGGCCAGTAAAAGAGGAATTTGTACTTCTATTATTAATAATTTGGCCGCTCTTGATGTTGACCTCATTGTTACCTGTGCAATAAACAGCAGCTGCACAATTGGTATCTGTGCAATTGAGCACAATTGCAGCATTATCTGTCATTTCGAAAAAGACATTTTTTAAATAAAAAGCACCACCCTGTACTTTAGATTGGTTGGTAGAGACTTTGGTATTATTCTTGATCAACACAATAGCATTTTCGGCGTAACAGCCAGCCCCCATCTTTGCTTTATTCCCGCTTAGTTCAGCAAAATCTAAAAAATAGCTTTCGCCTAAACTAAAAATACCGCCACCTTTTTCTGTAGCTACATTTTTTCTTACAATGCATACAGTACTAAGCTCAAGCTTCTTGGTTGTATAAATACCACCACCATTTACTGCAAAATTTCCTTCAATAATACTTGTTCCTTTTAAGTAAACATCGCCCTCAGCATAAATCGCACCACCATTAGGGGAGCCACTAAAAGTAGCGGAAGAATCGGAAGCCTGATTATTAAATAATGTGCAAAAATCACCAATTATTAGGGAAGTCCCCTTGCCTGCATAGATAGCTCCCCCACCGGCATCAAAACCATTATTCGCGTGTCCATTTGTAATATTCAAACCTTGTATCAGCAGGGTATTTGTAGTAGATGGGAAATTGGGATTGGTAAAGATAATGGCAGAACTATCTGTCGATAATCCAGCGTCAATTAATGAAGGGTCTCCTAATAAAGAAGAACCTGTAATGGATAAAGATTTGTCGATAACTATATTTTGTTCTCTAAACGTATCTGCACTCAACACTAAACTATCATGATCCAAAGCTGCTGCTACTGCAGTTTTGATGCTGCTATAGCTTGGGCTAATAGCAGTACCCGAACGATAAATAGTTACCGTCTGCGCCTGTAGAGTTAAGGATGCCACAAGGAGCATTAAAAGACCAATTATTTTAGAATACATAGAATAGGAGTTAAGATAGCAAAATGAAATTTTGCCTTGTAAAAATAAGCATGTTTTTGCTTGGAAGATAAGGGTGGTTAGAAATAATTGCTAGGGCTTAGGTCATAAAAACGGAGCCCTTATTTAGAGCATTTCCTTTTCGGCTAAGAGCTCTAATGCCTTACGGGCGGCTACTTGTCCAGCATCCTTTTTATTGAAGGCGGTGCCTTCGCACAATAAGGTTTCGTTGAGCATAATCCCTACAGTAAACATTCTGCGATTGCGCTCATTTTTATTTTCCATTACTTCAAAACTAAGTGTATGCCTGTTGACTTGGGCCCAATTGAGTAATTGGTTTTTATAATTGATATCGGTGCTGGCCATCATTTCAATGTCCACATATTTTTGCAATAATTGCTTGATGATAAAGGTGCGTGTTTTGGCATATCCTTGATCAAGATATACCGCGCCCACCAAGGCTTCTAGGGCATTGCCAAAAATATGACTTCGTTCAAAACCTCGATCATGCACATTGTATTGCACCAGCTTTTGCAAGCCAATTCTATTCGCGACATTGTTGAGGGTTTCGCGGCGTACAATGCGGGAACGCATCTCGGTGAGAAAACCTTCGGATTGGGTTGGGTATTTTTTAAATAAATATTCGCCAACAATAGCGCCAATAAAGGCATCGCCTAGATATTCGAGTCGTTCGTTATTGCGCGCTAGTTCGTCAAGCTTACTACGGTGTACGAGGGCAAGCTGGTAATAGGGCAAATGTTTGGGTTTGAAGCCCAATAAGTGCTCCAACTGCGCAGACAGCTGTTTGTCGGGGGAGAAGAAATTTTTTATGCGAGCAAGTAAGCGACGCACAATAGATTAATCTTGGAATTTTTTGAAAATAACAGAGGCATTATGGCCACCAAATCCAAAGGTGTTCGATATCGCTGCATTAACTACTCTTTTTTGAGCCACATTTGCGGTCAAATTTAAGCGGCTATCAATAGCAGGATCTAAATCTTTAAGATTAATAGTTGGGGGAATGGTATCTGTCATTACGGCCATAATGGTTGCTACAGATTCAATAGCACCTGCGGCACCTAAAAGATGGCCAGTCATTGATTTGGTAGAACTAATGTTCATCTTGTAGGCGTGATTTCCAAATACTTTTTCGATAGCCACAATTTCGGCAACATCTCCCAAGGGAGTAGAGGTTCCATGAACATTGATATAATCGATGTCTTCGGGTTTCATGTTGGCATCTTCTAATACGTTGCGCATCACATTGATTACACCCAATCCTTCGGGATGTGGTGCAGTAAGGTGATAGGCATCGGCACTCATACCGCCACCAACGATCTCAACAAGAATGTTGGCACCACGGCGTTTAGCATGTTCGTAATCTTCAAGAATAATAGAACCGGCACCTTCACCCAATACAAATCCATCGCGGTTGACGTCAAATGGTCGGCTTGCCGACTGAGGATCGTCATTGCGTTCGCTTAGCGCTTTCATTGCATTAAAGCCACCTATACCCGCTTCTGTGACTACAGCCTCTGAGCCGCCACAAATAATAGCGTCTGCCTTACCGATGCGGATGTAGTTGAAAGCGTCTATAAGTGCATTGGTAGAAGAAGCACAAGCACTAACTGTAGAAAAGTTGGGGCCTCTAAATCCATATTTCATAGAAATTTGGCCACCAGCAATATCCAAAATAAGTTTAGGAATAAAGAAAGGGTTGAAACGAGGTGTACCGTCACCAGCGTTATAATTTTTCATCTCTTCGATGAAGGTAATCATACCTCCAATACCCGAGCCCCAAATAACGCCTACGCGGTCTTTATTTACCCCTTCAGAGTCAAGATTGGCATGTTTTACCGCTTCGTCAGCAGCAACAAGGGCCAATTGGGTAAAGCGGTCAATTTTACGTGCTTCTTTACGGTCGAAATAATCTTCAGGATTGAAGCCTTTCAATTCGCAAGCAAAGCGCGTTTTAAATTTTGACGCATCAAATTGTTTGATGAAATCGGCACCCGAAACACCATTGATCAGGTTGTCCCAATAAATAGGGGCAGTGTTGCCCAATGGAGTTAGGGCACCGACACCGGTAACGACTACTCGTCTAAACGGAAAATTCATCAACAAATAAAAATGGTTTTAAATTACTTAACGTGTTCTTCGAGGTAAGATACTGCTTGACCAACGGTAGTGATGGTTTCTGCTTGTTCATCGGGGATAGAGATATTGAATTCTTTTTCGAACTCCATGATTAACTCTACAGTATCCAAAGAATCAGCTCCCAAATCGTTGGTGAAGCTCGCTTCTGTGTTTACTTCCGATTCGTCAACGCCTAGTTTGTCAACGATAATTTTCTTTACGCGATTTGCAATTTCAGACATAGCTTGTGCATTTAAAATTTATGAGTGCAAAAATATACTTTTTAGGATATTAGGAAAGGTTTTTTTCAATCTTTATTTGAGAAAGATTTTATTTTCTTGCATTTTATCCTGTACAATCCATATTAATTGGCGGACAGAGTTGACGAAACAATGCGCCCATCGCGCATTTCAAGGTTTCTATCAGCAAGCGCTGCCAATTCTTTATTGTGGGTAACTAATACAAAAGTTTGTGATAATTCTTTACGCAATTGCACAAATAACTGGTGTATTGCTTCGGCATTCGCGCTATCGAGGTTTCCTGTAGGCTCATCGGCCATGATAATAGAGGGCTTGTTGACCAAGGCGCGGGCTATGGCTACGCGTTGTTGTTCGCCACCCGATAGGGCACTGGGCTTATGGCTTACTCTTGAAGATAGGCCAACGATTTCTAACATTTTAGCGGCTTCAAGTAAGGCCTCTTTTTTGTCTTTGCGGGCTATCCACAAGGGCATTGCTACGTTTTCGAGCGCAGAGAATTCGGGTAGTAAATGATGAAATTGAAATACAAAACCGATTTTTTCGTTCCGGAATGTCGCTTGCTTTCTCGACGAGAGCGAAAACAAATCTACTCCATCAATAAGCACCGAGCCTGCATCCGGTATGTCTAAAGCCCCCATCAAATGCAACAAAGAGCTTTTGCCCGCCCCAGATGCGCCAGTTATAGCCACCAATTCACCTTTAGCAATGCTCAATGAAACCTCATTGACTACTGTAAGGCTACCGTATTTTTTTATTAAGTTTTTTACCTCTACCATTTATGAGTGTAAATGTGCGAAAATTGAAGCGAAAATCGATATTTCCTGGTAATTAATAATTTGGCTTTAACAACTTACTTCTGGGCTTGCAATTCCTGATGGCTGGCTTTTAAAAACAAAATCGCCGCAAACAGTGGTTTGCGGCGATTGGTCTATATATATTTTAAGGACAATTACTCAAATTCTTTATCAGCAATACCCTTGTTTACCTCTACAGATTGGATTTTGAATTCTCCGCCCATCATTTTTAGGCTGTAAGGCATTTTATATCCATTAGCATTGGGTACTTCTTTATAATCACCAAACTCCATAACCATTCCAGGATTATCCCCTTCACCGGCTTGCACTTGTTTTACGAGTAAGTTTGTTTTAACATCATAATATTCGGTAGATTTTTTACCTTTTTTATCTAGGTTTTCCACCAAATAAGCGTCTGCTCCATTCACTTGAACAATACCTTTAACGGTGCGTTTGTCGCCATATTTTTCAGGGTTCAAATCGGCCTGCATATCTGCTTGCTCCTTGGCTTGATCCAAGTCGTCACCGCTCAAATCTTGTTTTTTACCTTGAGCTTCTTGGTAACCTTTATCACCATTCAAAACGGTTCTGCTCAAATTCATCGTCTGACCATTAAAGGTACCATTAACGACAGCTTTGAGTTTAGAACCTTCTTTTTGAAAGTTCATAATGGTGATTTCTCCGCCTTGTAGTGCACCTTTACGCACTGTTTTGATATCCTTCAATGATTTGATGGCTTTTTCGCCACCCAATGCGGCTACATAATTTTTCATTACATCTTCAGCTTTGACATTACCTGCTGATTTTGTTTCGGAAGGCACAATAATGTTACCGTAATTATCATAGTAGGTAATGATGTTATTCTTGCCAAAACGAGCAATCTTGCTCGCTACTTCCTCTTTGCTACCCACTACAATGATGTTCATGTTGCGCGGATTCATGTATTTCCGCGCAGCAGCTTTTACATCCTCAGCCGTAACGGCATTCAAGTTTTTAAGGTAGTTTTGGTAATAGTCTGCTGGCAATTTCAATCTTTCGATATTGATAGCTAACTGAGCAATACGCTGGGGTGACTCTAAGCTAATTGCAAAGTTTCCACCAATATAATTGAGGGTGTTTTGTAAAGATTCTTTATCGACATCCTCCGTTTGCAAACGATTCATTTCTGCAATAATTTCAGCAACAGAGCTATCACTTACAGGGTTACGCGCTTTGGCTTCGGCACCAAAATTACCTACAAGAATATCAGTGCTAAGGCTTGAATAAGAACCATAAGTCCAAGCATGTTTTTCGCGAAGATTCAAAAACAAACGACCTTGAGAACCGCCACCAAGAATGGTATTGGCCACTTTAGCAGCAAACTCATCTGCTGCACCTGGTTTTAAATCTAATGGGCGAGTTATGCTGATCACGCTTTGTACGGCGGCATCACGAGGCACAAAAGCAACTTTGGGCGACAAAGGCGCTTCGGGTTGGCTGTACATCGCTACTGGTACTTCTTTTTTGACCCAAGCACCAAAATACTTAGCCACTAAAGGTTTTAGCTCGGCTGCGGTAATATCCCCCACAATGGCCATGTAGGCTACGTTAGGACGGAAATAGGTATCATAATATTTTTTGCAACGATCTAAGGTGATGGCTTTGATGGACTCTTCCGTTTCTACCTCTCCGTAAGGGTGATTCGTGGTGTAGTTCAACACTTTTTGAACATTGTCCATCATGGCATCTGGATCATTTTTATTGGTTTCGAGGCCCGATAATGCTTGGGTTTTGAGTTTATCCAATTCCTCTTGTTTAAAATTGGAATTAAGAATCATGTCACTCAAAATTTCCATCATTTTACTTTGATTCTTTTTAAGACCAAATGCAAATGCTCCTTCTGCGTTCGCTGAAATACTGGCCCCTATAAAATCAATTTCCTCATTCAATTTATCTTTACTACGCGTTTTTGTACCGCTGCTCAACAACTCACCTACAAAATCTGAATAACCCGCCATAGAACCTTGTAATTCTTGACGGATATCTAATTGAATAGACATAGAAACGGTGGGTAGTTTATGGTTTTCAACCACAAATACTTTAAGCCCATTGGGCAAAGTAAAGGTTTCGGTTTTGCCCATTTTTATTTCGGGTGCTGGACCTGGCTTGGGTCTTTGGCTGCGGTCTAATGTTTGCGCCCAAGAGCTTGCACTGATGGCGAGGGCTAATATGGATAAGGTTATTTTTTTCATTGAGTATTTTTATTTTTTGTACAAACAAAGAATTGTCGATGTTCTAAAAATTATTTCTTTTCTTCTGCTTTTGGCAAATAATACACCACCAAACGATTTTCTTTTGTAAAGTATTTTTTAGCTACGCGTTGCAAATCTTCTTTGGTAATTTTTGTGTATTTATTCAATTCTGTGTTGATTAAATTGGCATCACGGAAATAAGTATAATTAGTAGCCAGATTTTCTACAATACCCGCTACACGGCCATTTTGGCTTACAAAATCGTTCTCTATTTGGTTCATCAATTTCTTATACTCAGCATCAGTTAAGGGAGTTGACAGCACCTTAGCGATTTCATCATCCATTATTTTCTCTAGCTCTTCGGGTTTTGTACCCATGTTGGCAATGCCAAACATCATCACTGCTCCGGGTTGTTCGTTAGGCAATGCAAATGCACCCACAGCAAGGGCTTTTTGTTGTTTGTCTACAATTTCTTTTTGGAAACGAGAACTCTTGCCTTGTGACAACAATTGGTTTAAAAGTTGTAGGGCATAAAAATCATCTGAACCCATAGCTGCCCCATGGTAGGCTAAAATAACTGCGGGCAATTGAACATTGTCATAGAAGGTGGTACGCTTTTCTACAGTTTGTGCCGGCTCTACTTGCGTTGGGCGAGGAATATCTTTAGTACCACGAGGGATGGTGGCAAAATATTTTTCAATTAATGGTTTTGCGCTAGCCTCTGTAATATCTCCACCAATAACCAATACAGCATTGTTGGGTACATAAAAGGTTTTGTAAAAATCCATGAACTCTGAAATGTTGGCTTGATCAATGTATTGCTCTTTACCAATAGGGCTCCAACGATAAGGGTGAACGGTAAATAAATTCTCGAATACCACATTGAGCAATTGACCGTATGGACGATTGTCGTAGCTCTGTTTCTTTTCTTCTTTCACCACCTTGCGTTGTGTTTCTACACCCACTTCATCAATTTTGGCTTGAAACATACGTTCAGACTCCATCCACAGCGCAAGCTCTAATTGGTTGGAAGGAAGGGTTTCGAAATAAAATGTACGGTCTTGTGACGTATTGGCGTTCAATTGTCCACCATTTGCTTGTACTAATTTCATGTACTCTCCACGTCCAATATTTTCACTTCCTTCAAACAATAAATGCTCGAAGAAATGAGCAAAACCGGTACGTTGGGGATCTTCATTTTTCGAACCGACATGATACATTACCGATACGGTAACTATTGGCGTACTGTGATCTTCGTGCAGAATGACATGTAGGCCATTAGGCAAATCGAATTCTGTAAATTTAATTTTTCCTTGAGCAGCAGGTTTTGCAGCAGCAGCAGCAACTTTAGTCTGTGCAATTGATGGCGCACTAAGCAGGGATGTACCGAGCAATAACGCGTAAACAGCTTTTAACTTCATAAGAATAGGTGCATTTTATGAGCCAAAATTATCAATTAATGCGTTAGTATGTTGCATTGATCAAAGATTTATACCGAAAATCCCCCGAAACTCCCCCGGCATAATAGATATTTGCAGCAATTTTGAATAAGTAGCACAATGATCGACACTATAATATTTGACATGGATGGTTTGCTGTTAGACACAGAACCCTTGTGGGGCAAAAGCATGATGCGCATTGCCCAAAAACACCAAATACCCATATTAGCACATCAATTTAAAGAAACCACTGGGTTGAAAATACATGAAGTAGTAGCTTATTGGGCCATTAAATATCCTTGGAATGGGGCGAGTGTTCAGGACATTGCCGAAGAAATCATTGACGATATCATTGCCTTATCCAAAGCCGAAGGCCGAGTAATGCCTGGTGTCCTTTCTTTACTGAAAAACCTCACAAAAAAAGGATTTAAATTAGGGGTAGCCACCTCTTCTCCAACGAGAATGTTGCAGGAATTAATAGCCTTTTTTGAACTCAAACCTTACTTCATTGAATTGTCATCTGCCGACACTGTTGGTTATGGGAAGCCGCACCCGGCAGTATTTTTACATTGTGCAGCGCAAATGAAAAGCGAAGCTTTAAACTGCCTGGTTTTTGAAGATTCCTTTAATGGCATCATTGCAGCCAAGGCGGCTAGGATGAAGGTAATTGCGGTGCCTGATGAACTTCATTTTGACGAGCCTCGATTTGCCGCAGCAGATAAAAAAATACGCAGTTTAGAAGAAGTAAATGTGGAAAGCGATTTAAACTAACATCCCTAATTTGGAATGAAAAGCGAAAGCCCGCATCTCTTGCCCAACTATGCAAGCATAAAAAAAGTGTCGACAAAGCGACACTTTTTTTGTTTTGAAAGGTTTATTTATCTTTTTTCTTGAAAACATTCTTGATTTTACCTGAAGCACTTGGAGCATCGTCTTCATAATAACCGCCACCAGATGTATCGCCTCCGTAGCCATAACCATAGCCATAACCATAGCCGTAGCCATAACCATAGCCGTAGCCATATTTTGAGCTTCTTTCTACACCATTAAATATGATGGCTGGATTGCTGATTTTGCGGTCTTGATACAACATATCCAACATTTTCAATTGGCCTTTAACGGTACGACCTTGTCGCGTTACGAATACATTGACACCAGCGTATTTTGCCAAAATGGTTGCATCCGAAACCAATCCAATTGGTGCGGTATCAATAATGATGACATCAAATATTTCCGCCAAGTCCTCCAGCATTTGCTTATTGCGTGGTAGCAAAATGAGCTCACCTGGGTTAGGGGGAATGGCGCCGCAGTTGGCAATGAATAAATTTCCATGCAAACCTGAAGGCTTGATAACCTTATCTAAGTCATTGATTACACCAGCAAGATAGGCGCTAATACCGCCATCTCTTTCCAGATTAAGTCGCTCGCTAATTTTGGGTTTGCGTAAGTCAAACTCCATGACCAACACTTTTTTATGCGTGAGGGCCAAGGTAAGACCAAGGTTAATAGAGACAAAGGTTTTACCCTCACCACTTATACTCGAAGTAATTAGAATAGTCTTTTTGTGGTCATTTACCGCCATAAACTCAAGGTTTGTGCGGAGCAAACGAAATTGTTCTGCAATACCTGTACGAATGCTTGGCCCGATCACAACTTCCATTCCTTCGGGTGCTTTGTTGATAGAACCTAGGATGGGGATACCGGTCATGGCTTCAATATCCGATTCGTTCATCACCTTATTATTCAACAACTCTCTTCCCGCAAGCACCAAACAAGGAATCAAGATACCAAACAAAAAAGCAATAATGTAAATACTTTTAGAGACAGGTTTAACTGGCGCTTCTATAGTGTAGGGTTTTACAACTAATTTTGATTTAGCGGAAGCCGCATTTAAAGTAATTTCATTTTCCAATCCTTTTTCGAATAAGGTAAGGTACATACTTTGTAATACATCATACTCGCGTTTGACATCATTGATTGAGCGGTCGAGACCTGGGATGGTGTTGATGAGCCCACTGTATTTGGCAGAATTTTGATAGGCTGATTGCAGGGCTGCATTAATTGATCTTTCGTTTTTGGAAATAGCTTCAATCATGCCTTTACGTAATGTCGTAATTTCTGCCTCATCTCTTTTCCGGATAATATTTTCTTTAGGTTGGTTTTCAACCTCAATTTTCTGGGCAAGCATGTTGTATTTTTCAATCATGGCTACCAAAACAGGGTCTTTGGGAGCTACACCTGCAATAATTGAATTTTTATTATCAGAAATATTGGAAACGGTTGACTTTACTTCATTTAAGGCTTGTCTTTCTAAAATGACTTCATTGATCTTTTGTTGGGATTCTTCTTTTCCTGCTACATAAGCACCTCCTTGAGCAGTAACATCAATCATATTGTTACTAACCTTTATGCCCTCTACTCGAGAGTCTACACCTTTTAATTGATTGGCAAGACTTTTTTGTCTTTCGTCTATAAAGTCTCGGGTTTTTTGTGCAGCCACAACGGCATTGGACAGTTCATTAACATGATATTTGGCAACAAGTACATTGATAAAATTAATGGCTCTAAGGGGCAAATTATCTGTCATTGAAATTTCTAACATACTGGTTCTTCCATCCGTTGGAAAAATTTTCAATACAGAAAGAATTTTACTACCAGTGGCAATTTCTGGCAACACCTTAACTTTAATTGGATTGGCGGCATAGCCTGTTGCAACAAATTGATTGTTTACATAAACGATTTTCATTCTGCCAAAAGGCATTTTTGTCCATGAATCAAAGGGGATGCGTATTTTCTTTTCATTTTGGGTTATTTCAAAAAGACCCTCGATTAATTTATCATTTTCACGGGCTTGGTTAATGACAAATTCGTCCCCAGACCCTGAATAACCAGCTGTATCGAAAACCACACGGATTGGACATTCTTCATAAATCTCGTTTTCCTTTATTTTGCCTTTCACAAAATACTGAATGTTCAAATCGAGGGAATCAACAACTTCCTTTACCAGATCTTTAGACTGCAATAACATGATTTCATTGAACATGTTCACGCCTTCATCTTGTATCCCAATTTTTTTCAAAACAGTATTGCCTGCCTGAGAACTACCACTTGATTCTCCACCATCTAACAACAAAGAACTCTTAACCTGATAGAGGGGTGTAGTGTACCGCAAATAAACAAATGCAGCAGATAGGGAAAAAATCAAACAAAGTAAAATAAGATACCAATAACCAACAACAGATGCCAAAAAGCGACGAATGTCAAAATTTTGATTGATTTGGTCCTTTAAGATTCCTTGGGCAGTTGAATGTTGTTGATTCATATATTCTTAAACTTAATTTTGAAACAATATCTCTTAGGTAATGAAAACAAAATTATCATTTAGCTAATTGCACAATACCAAATACCGAAAGTGCTGTAGTGACTATGCCCGTAAATAAGGGCAAATAAAATAATAAAAACTCGTTGGTTTGTTGCCTTTTCAATCGATTAGGCTCTACATAAACAATGTCGTTTTTTTGAAGGTAGTAATAGGGGCTCGTAAAGAGTGTTTTGCTATTGAGATTGATACGACTAAATTCCAATTTTCCAGCATTTTCTCGAATGATCAATACCCTATCTTTTCTTCCAGTTAAAGGAATGTCACCTGCCGAAGCAATAGCTTCTAAAATATTGATTTTGTGATTAGGCGCAAAAATGGGTCCTACCCTATTGATTTCTCCCATCATATTCACCTTGTAGTTTAATACACGAACCTCTACTACAGGTGCTTTTATGTAAGACACTAATTTATCTGAAATTGTTTTTTTGGCCTCAGCAGTGGTTAAGCTACCTATTTTGATTTTACCCATCACTGGAAAATCAATATTGCCTTCGGCATCAACCAAATAACCTTTTACCGAAGTGACGCCGCCACCGCCTGAAGCGCCATTTCCAGACGTTGCTGCTAGGTTATAAGGCACACCTCCTTCGTTGAAAATACCGACCGGATCTTTTTGGGTAAAGGCATCTTCACTGCTAATATTGATAGCAACAATATCCTCTGGAGCAATGGTCACTTTGGGCCGAGCCAATACTTGTACAATCTCCTTAACAGTGTCTGCTTTTTCATTGGTATAAAAATAGGTCACTCTTTTAGGCGAAGAACAAGAGGCGAAAATTGAAACAGCAAACAAGGCAATCAATCCATTCAATTTTGTCATTTTCAATATATTTTACTGGCCGCAAAGTTAACGGAAATAATGATATGCTTAAGGCTATTGTCTCTATAATTCCTTATTCTTAAAACCATATTCGCTGAGCTGCCACATGAGCTCTTGGTGCTCTTGTGGCATTGTTTGAATATGAGATAAATGTCGCTCATGATGCAGATCAGTACCGCAATAATCATACAGTCCCCTTGCCAACATTTTTTCGGCATTGATCTTTATGGATTTGCCATAATAACCCAAGATGGAGAGCAAATTCATTTGCATTAAAACACCCTTTTCTTTTAATTGTTCGAATACCTCCAATTTTGTCTCGTAAATATATCGTTCGGGATGTGCTAAAATGGGATGGTATCCATTTGCCTGTATTGCAAACATGATTTCATGAAACTGTCGATTCCAACCTGCCATACTCACCTCAACGAGTACATTATTATTGCCAAAAGGCATTAAGCCCTTAGGTAAAACCTCGCTTAAAAAATAGGTATCTAAAAAATATTCGGCAGATACTTGGATACTAATATCTGGATGCTGCTGGGCCAAATGTTCTTTTAAAGGCTTAAATAGATTCTGTACCTTAAGGGTATCATTATCGTATATCTCGCCATGGATATGTGGCGTAGTAATAAATTTTTTATACCCCAAGCTGTACAAGGCCTCTATAAAACGAAGGCTATCTTCTAGTGACTGAGAGCCATCATCAATTGCGGGAACCAAATGACTATGCATATCTACGCCCAAAAATGAAAAATCGGGTACAAGGTATGTGGGAATAGGTAGGGGAGATTTTTTTTTCTTAAAAAATGAAAACATGCTAGCCAATTTTTTTGAATCAGAAAAAAATAAGGGTGTTTCTGCTCTTTACAAGCTTTTGCTAGGCCACTTTAAGGCGTTGTATCTTTTTTGCCCTTTTCCGTAATACTGCCAAATGATACTACCCTTGTATAGCCCATTTTTATTGGGATGAGTAGATTTGATCTTTTGTGCAGCTGCTCTATGCTTTAACCATTTACCAATAGAACCATAAAAGTTAAAATGCGCTTTTATGACGGTTATAAATTCAATACGCTTGCCTTGAGATAGTAAATGCAAACCCGCTATTCCATCCAATACCAATCGAAATGGGAATAGCCATAGCAATCTTCCCAAACTTTCGTTTTTGAGCAATAAAACCAGGCTGTTCCTGAAATTATAAAATAGCTTTTGGGGACTACCATAACTAATTACGCTACCCCCTACATGATAAACGGTTGATGAGCCTATGTAACCAATTTTATAACCTGCATTTTTCAATCGCCAACAGAGGTCTATTTCTTCCATATGGGCATAAAAATCGGCATCTAATCCGCCAACCATATGGTATAAATCGGCCCGTACAAAAAGGCATCCACCTGAAGCCCAGAAGATTTCAATATGGTCATCATATTGCCCATGGTCTTCTTCTATTTCGTCTAAAATTCTACCCCGACAAAACATATAGCCAAGATTGTCTTTAAAACCACCGGCAGCGCCTGCATACTCAAACTTTTCCCGCTCGCGCCAATACTTAATTTTGGGTTGACAGGCAGCAAGATGGGTATCGGCTTCCATTGCAGTATACAAAGGCGCAAACCAACCTGGAGTGACCTCAAAGTCGGCACTGAGCAATACGTAATATTTGGATTGGATTTGTTGTAATGCTACAGCATATCCATTAGCAAAGCCTTTATTAATGGGTATTTGCAGTAATGTTACTAAAGGAAAATTTTGTCGAATATAATCAGCAGTATCGTCTGTAGAAGCATTATCTACTACCACCACAGTATACCCTGCGGTGGCTTCTGCAACAATAAGGGGTAGAAAAAGCTCATGCCACTTCTTGCCATTATAGCTGAGTATGACAACAGCGGTGTCTTGAGCAGTTACCATCATTTATACAAGATGCAAATTACTTGTACTTTGGTTCGTAAAGTGTGCTTTCGGGGACTTTAATGTCCTCGTTATTTTTGAAGCTAAACTGAGATAGTTTGTAACATCCAGACCAAGCAAAGATGAAAAAACCAAAAAAGAAAAGTAAAAATAAAAATCTTGACTTTGAGGGCTTACTGTACTCAATGTCAGCGTTATTTTCTATTTCGTGCTCTTGATAGTTGTTATGCGTATCCATTACGATTTTTAATTTGCAGGCACAAAGATAAAAATTAAAAGCTCAAAACAGCAATACTTTTCTAACTATTTCGTTTCTTCATATTGTCAATGGATATACGTCAATTTTTCAACTGGAGAAGCTTTCTTGTTTTGATGGCGCTACTGATCGTAGCGGCATCCCTTTTTTACACTAGCCAGCTCGCATCAAAACTAGCCATTGAAGAGCGAAAAAAAGTAGCCCTCTTTGCCGAGGGTATCCAATCTATAGCTACTGCACAAAATGGTGAAGAATTAAGTTTCGTAACCAATATCATAACCCAAGACAGCACCATTCCCCGCATTATTACCGATGAAAAAGGCCTCATCCAAGATATCAGAGCAATAGATACGAGCGGTGTAAGCAATGTGCCCCAATTTTTAAACAATAAAATTGCTGAGTACAAAAAAATCAACCCGCCCATTGTGATCAATTATTCCTACGGCAATGTCTTCATCTATTATGGCGAGTCTTATCTACTGACTAGACTTAGGTATTTTCCCTATGCACAATTGGCCATTATCGCTTTGTTTTTGGTTGTAGTGGTTATGTCCATTAGTGCGGCAAATCGATCAATTCAAAACCAAGTATGGGTAGGGCTTTCAAAAGAAACGGCGCATCAATTAGGCACACCGATTAGCGCTATTGAGGGCTGGATGGAACTTTTGCGAGAGGAGTTGCCCAACAACGATTATGTAAGCGAAATGCAAAAAGATGTGGATCGATTAAAACTTGTTGCCGACCGCTTTGGAAAGGTAGGAAGCGAACCCCAATTACAAATTGAAAATTTGGTGCCGCGCCTAGCAGAAATGGTAGCCTATATGCAGAAACGTGCACCCCATAAAGTGATCATTAGTTTTGAAAGCAGTGAGCCAATTATTGAAGCAAATATTAGTGGGCCAATTTTCGATTGGGTGATTGAAAACCTGATTAGAAATTCATTAGATGCCATGGAAGGAGCAGGTAGTATTGTTTTAAACATTCAAAATCGAGAGAACCAGGTATTCATAGACATTAGCGATAATGGCAAAGGGATTCCAAAACACCTCATCAAAAAGGTTTTCAACCCAGGCTTTACTACCAAAAAACGCGGATGGGGTTTAGGTTTATCACTTTCCAAAAGAATCATTCAACAATACCATCACGGTAACTTGTTTGTAAAAAATTCTGAGCTTCACACAGGCTCTACCTTTAGAATAGTACTCGACAAAGTTTAAGCTTTGGCTTAGGTTCAAAAGAATAATTGCAAATTCATTTTATCTTCGCCGCTCCAATATTCTCTTTCTTTAAAAAAACAAAAACTTAGCGAATGAAAAACGCATGTATATTTCCAGGGCAAGGTGCACAGTTTGTAGGCATGGGTAAAAATCTTTATGAAGAAAATAGCCAAGCCAAAGAATTATTTGAACAAGCAAATGAACTACTTGGTTTTAGAATCACAGACATCATGTTTGGTGGTACAGATGAAGCCTTAAAACAAACCAAGGTAACTCAGCCTGCTGTATTTCTTCATTCTGCCATCCAGTTTTTATGCCACACTGATTATAAACCAGATATGGTTGCGGGACATTCATTAGGCGAATTTTCAGCTTTAGTGGCCAACCAAACACTTGGCTTTGCAGATGCATTAATTTTGGTATCAAAACGCGCTGAAGCCATGCAGCGTGCCTGCGAAATAAACCCCTCTACCATGGCAGCGGTACTAGGCTTGGCAGACGAGCTCGTTGAAAAAGTTTGTAGTGAAATAGAAAATGAAGTAGTCGTTGCGGCCAACTATAATTGCCCAGGACAATTGGTTATCAGCGGAAGTATGGCGGGCATCCAAGAAGCCTGTGAAAAAATGAAAGCTGCAGGCGCAAAAAGAGCTTTGGTATTGCAAGTAGGCGGTGCCTTTCACTCACCATTGATGATGCCGGCACAAGAAGAATTGCAAGCGGCTATTGAAGCTACTATGTTTAAAAATCCAATTTGCCCCGTATACCAAAATGTGGATGCTCGTCCCTATATCAATGCGGATAGCATCAAGCAAAACTTAATGAAGCAGCTTACAGCTCCTGTGCGCTGGACACAAACGGTACAAAATATGGTAGCTGATGGTGCAACAAGCTTTACAGAAGTGGGCCCCGGCAATGTATTACAAGGCTTGGTTAAAAAGATTGCACCTGGATTGAACGCATAATTGAATCGTATTGCTGCCCGATGTATGGCTCTTCAAATGCATCACTAAATCATAAAAATCTCTGTCAAAACTAATCCTATTGACAGAGATTTTTTTTTGGAACAATAGAGAGTGGAAGCATTTGATGAGCGTATAGGTACAAATCAGAAGCGGAGTACAAGGCAATATAAAAGCCCTAAAAAACAAAGGGGTGAACAATAAAAAAGCCGACCATCTAAAATGGTCGGCTTTTTTTGGATTATATAACTTAAGACTATTCGTCGTTATCGCTAGATTTTTTTGATTTACGTGGAGCGTCGCCATCGTCGTCTCTCCAATTTTTCATGTGACGATCAGTACCTGGCTCGCGGTGAATGCGACGGTTATGACCACCAAAGTTCTTTTGGATACCCATGTTCATTTGCTGACCGAAAGAAACTTCGAAAGAACCGTTTGAATTGTTTCTGTTCTCGTAAGCATGGTTCATGTAACCAATACCACCGATACCGAAAGTAAGAGCAAGACCTTTGTGAATTTGAGCAGTAACAACTGGTGCAAAGCTCAAGTTGAAACCATTGTAACGAGAATTGTCCATTACTTTACCATCCATTGTAGAATTACCATGAGCAAAACCACCATTGAATTGACCGTAAATAGAGAATATTTTGTTTAGGTTTTCTGTGTAACGTACGAAAACACCAGTTTCCCAATCGTTAGTTCTATCCCAAGTAGCACCTACTGTGTTACCTTTTGAACCACCGTTTGCATAATTAGCGTACATACCTAAAGTCCAATGGTTGTCAAATTGATAACCTAGACCTGGAGTAGCCATCCAATGGATAGTGTTTGAAACACTTGATCCACCAAAAGTTCCGCCTTGTTCATCGTTTGAAGTTGCGTTTACTGAAGCTTGACCATAAAGTAACCAGCTACCAGCTTGTGCGTTAGCAGCAGCTATTGAACCGCAAGCCAACAAAGAAAGGATTAATTTTTTCATAAAAGTTGTTAATTTATTTTGGTTACAAATGTAGTGCAATAAAAATACCAAGCAAGTTTTTGGCAATATTTTTTTAACATTGTTTATCTTTTAATAAGTAATGGCCTTTCAGCGCCAAAAAACAGTGCTGTGTTTAGGCCTATATAAGGATGAAGTGCCGGAATCTGCTTTCATCGTTTTTGCTTACCTTTACCATTCACACATCGGTACCTTACACGTGAAAATAGAAACGAGAAATCTAATCAAAAAGTACGGCAAAAGAACGGTTGTTAATAATGTTTCTTTTGAGGTGCAACAAGGAGAGGTGGTAGGCTTACTTGGCCCTAACGGCGCCGGAAAAACAACCTCCTTTTATATGGTCGTGGGTTTAGTAAAACCTGATGAAGGTTCAGTTTTTTTAGATGGGGAGGACATTACAAAGCTACCTATGTACAAACGCGCCCAAAGAGGTATAGGATATTTACCGCAAGAAGCTTCCGTATTTAGAAAATTATCTGTTGAAGACAATATTGGCGCAGTACTGGAACTGACAAAGCTTTCGCGCGCCGAGCAATTATATAAACGTGATGCCTTGCTGGAAGAGTTTAGACTCACACACGTGCGCAAAAGCCCAGGAGATGTACTGAGCGGTGGTGAACGCCGACGTACCGAAATAGCAAGGGCATTAGCAGTGGATCCAAAGTTTATTTTACTAGACGAACCTTTTGCAGGGATTGACCCTATTGCGGTAGAGGACATCCAATCTATTGTTGCCAAACTAAAGTTTAAAAATATAGGCATCCTCATCACCGATCATAATGTACAAGAAACCCTCTCTATAACAGACAGAGCTTATCTACTTTTCGAAGGTTCTATTTTAAAAGCTGGTGTGGCAGAAGAGTTGGCAGCAGACGAACAAGTACGAAAAGTGTATCTTGGGCAAAATTTCGAATTGAAAAGAAAAAATTATACCGTCACAGAGTAAAATATTTGGGTCATAGTTTTGCTAATTGCTGTGCAATGTTACTTTTGCCCAGCTAAACAAAATTGATTGCCAATACATAATTATGGGTATTCTCAGTCCTGCTATCAAAAATTTTTTAAAACTGCGCACAAGTGTGATTGACAATTTTATGCTCAATCCTATCGACACTCAAAAGCGTGTGTTTAATGATTTAATCGGTAGCGCACAATTTACCGAATACGGCAAAAAATATGACTTTGAGCATATCAACAGTATTGCAGAATTTCAGGAAAAAGTACCTCTTAACAATTATGATTCGCTCAAACACTATATCCAACGAATCTTAGAAGGAGAACAAAATATTCTATGGCCATCAGAAATTTCTTGGTTTGCCAAAAGCAGTGGTACTACTTCTGATAAAAGTAAATTCATTCCTGTTTCTAAAGAAGCTTTAGACGATAATCATTATAAAAGCGGCAAAGATGCGGTAGCATTGTATTTGGCCAAATATCCAGAGTCCAAAATTACCTCTGGTAAATGCCTGGTTATAGGCGGCAGCCACCAACTCAATCAACTCAACGAAGATACTTTTTACGGTGACCTATCGGCCGTGATGATGCAAAACATGCCATGGACGGGCCAGTTCTTGCGCACACCCGATTTGTCGATTGCCTTAATGGATGAATGGGAAGAAAAAATAGAAATGATTGCCCAAAGCACCATCCACGAAAATGTAACTTTTATCACGGGTGTGCCTACTTGGACAATCGTTTTATTCAAAAGAATATTGGAAATAACGGGTGCCCAAAACATGCTTGAAGTTTGGCCCAATCTGGAGTTATACCTACATGGCGGTGTGAGTTTTAAACCTTACAGAGAACAATTCAAAAAGTACATCCCTTCTGAGGAGATGCGTTATATCGATTCATACAACGCATCCGAAGGCTTTTTTGCCTCGCAAGATGCCCAAGACGAAGACGGCATGTTGCTCTTCCTTAACCATGGTATTTTTTATGAGTTCATATCAATGGATGAATTTGGCAAAGAAAACGCCAAAGCGCATAGCCTCAAAAGTGTGAAACTCAATACCAATTATGCCCTTGTGATTAGCACCAATACTGGGTTATGGCGCTACGTCATTGGGGATACAATTCAATTTACATCCCTTGCCCCCTTTCGAATTAAAATAACCGGCCGTACCACTTTTTATCTGAATGCTTTTGGTGAAGAAGTAATTGTGGACAATGCCGATTATGCAATTGCAACTGCCTGTAAAAATACAGGAGCAATCGTAAATGACTATAGCGCTGCACCCATTTATATGACCGACAAAAATAATGGTGCACACGAATGGGTCATTGAATTTGAGGAGCTGCCTTGCCCATTAGCTACTTTTGTACAAGAGATGGACGATGCGCTGAAATCGATTAATTCTGACTATGAAGCTAAACGTCAGAAAGACATAGCTCTCAGAATGCCTATTGTACATGTTATGCCTAAAGGTGGTTTTTCACAATGGCTGAAAAACAAAAACAAATTAGGTGGTCAACATAAAGTACCTCGCTTGAGCAACGAGCGGAAATTAATAGAGGAATTAATACCCCTCACCATAAAATAAGCGGCACCATTAGTGCCGCTTATTTTTTTATTGAACTACTTAAGGATGTTATTTCATAATCAGCACCCCATTAGGATTTAACATCCGAGACAGTGAATCTTTCATTTTTGCCGTATCTGCAGGCATAAGCTTAATGGTATTAACCACGTAAAAAGTACTAGAGTCTTTATTCACTACCCCTACATTATAACCATAAGAAAAAAGTTGCTTTTGCTTTTTCTCTGCTTTGGCTAGGGTTTTGTATTCTTTAATAATAAACTTAAAACTCGGCGTGTCCGATGTGTTTCCTGACAGATTACCTGCAGCGACTGTACTATCAGTACTTTGGAGCCCACTGGTATTGGAAACATTCACTTCTGTTTGGGGCGCACTTGGATTTTCTACCTGCTCTACCATTGTAGGCGAAGCCTTTTGTTGATTCATAAAATAACGAATACCCCAAGTAAAAATACCAGCACCAATAAGAATGATAAATCCCCAAAAAGCCACAATATTCCAGTTAACAGTACGATGCTTATTTTCGTTGATAGAAGTTTCAAAGCTTGATTCGTCTTTCACTTTTTGTTCCTCAGCACTGGGCTTGGCAGCCATGGCCATAGGAAATAAAAGTGGGTGATTGGGCAATGCAAATGCTGCATCTAACTCAAAATGAAGCTCATGCTCCTTCATTACATATTGACCTACGGAAGGGATGACTACAGAAGAACCTGAAGCCATTTTTGCTTTGCTCTCCTGAATAAATGCACTAATCTCATTGGAGGCCTTGGCAATACTTACCTGCTCATTATTGGCAACAAAATTGGGAAAAGCATCATCAATCGAACCCAAAGGGTTGAGTGTAGCATAGTAACTACCGCTTCGTAATTCCTTACCATCATGTTGTGACACTGTCCGCTTTATCTCTACATTTCCTAATCCTTGCAGGCAGCAATATTTATTTTTAAGTAAATAAAGTCCCACATACTTGGCAATATCCATAATTTACTTGTTTGTCTTTTTTTACGTTAGGCGAAATTAGAATTTCAACCGCACACCACCATAAATATTTATACCATAGGCCTGATAAGCTTGCCAGCGTTGATATTTATTATTCAGTAGGTTATTAACATTTAAAAATACGGATAGCTTTTGCAAGACAATATATTCTGCACCAAAGCCCATATCCAAATAAGGCTTCAACTTGATGCTTTGATAAGTTGGGGATAATGCATAATTACCGCCAACATAGGCCGAGTAAGCGGTGATGCTCAGCTCCTTTGAAGGATTCCATTGCAAATCCCCGTTAAAACGAAACGAAGGGGTATGCCATACTTTGGCATTGCCAAGGATGTTGTTAAAATGAAACAGCGCAAGCTGACCAGATACCGAAAGTTCCTTTCCAACTTGGTATCGCATTCCTAATTGCACAGAAAGCGCATTGACCTTAGGTATGTACATAACCATCATTTTCTCGGGATCTCCAAGAGGCGGATTGATAAAGGTGGCGAAATTTTCATATTGCCACCAACTTACTTTTCCGGTAAAACTTAAATGATGGCCCAGAGCTTTTTCGCCCAGTAGAAAAATTTCATTACTGTGCGTTTGCAGCGAAGGAAAGGAACTAATAAAGGGATTGGTTTCAAATAATTGCTGAAAAGTATTTTGAACCAAAGACCCTTTTAATCCTAGCGCTATATTGGTTTTAAGTTCAGAAAATCTATACTTGCATTCAATATCTCTGAGCAAAAAAGCCTGTTGATTTTGACCGATTGTAGGTAATAAATAAGCTTTTAGGGAAAATTTATCCCGACTATAATTCGCCCCCATTTTCAAAGAAGCAAAACTGTTGTTTACATTGTACAACTGCGCATTGAGTTGGGTTGTATTCGC
>JAXITL010000025.1:0-24823 GCA_034680125.1 Chitinophagaceae bacterium | reverse complement strand
TTCAGCAATAACATTTTGCGCAGCATCCATTGCGATAGATCCTCCATCAAATACAATTTCAGTTTGCGAGCCAACTGTATTGCAATACAGCATGGGCAATTTGTATTTGGCCACATTGGTGGCGATCATGTTTTTGCGCGCAGCAGCATGGATATAATCAAAGGGAGATGCACTCAGGTTAATCATTAAATCAGGCGACTGCTTGATCAGTTCGTCCATAGGGTTCATTTGATAAAGCGGATTCTCGCATAGATCCCAAATGTCTTCGCAGATCGTGACGGCTATTTTCTTTCCTTTAAAAGAAATGACCCCCCATTCTTTGGCGGGTTCAAAATATCGGTACTCATCAAATATATCGTAGGTAGGCAACAAGGTTTTGTGTACTACCTGCTTGATTTCTTTGTTGTATAAAAAGTAGGCAGAATTGAATAAGTCCTTGCCTTCGGCTACCGGATTTCGAGAGGGAGCACCTATCAAAACGCCAATGTCATCGGCCTCTTTTGCTATCGTTTCTACCGCGTGCATAGACTGCTCAATAAAGTCATTGAACTCTAAAAAATCGCGTGGCGGATAACCACATACACAAAGTTCTGAAAACACAATTAACTCTACAGCATTTGCTTTTGCTCCGCGGATGGCGTCAATAATTTTTTGGGTGTTGGCCTCGAAATTGCCAATATGATAATTCTGTTGTGCGAGGGCGATTTTCACTAAAGTACTTATTTTATGATGCGGTAAAATTAGTGCTTGTGCTGCTATCTTTTGCACAGAATGTTTACCTTTGAAGCCTGATGAGTCGCCTAAAATTATATGATACCTCCATACCGCTCGAGCAAGTTGCTCAAGAGCGTGCAATGCAGTACATGCGCTTATCTCCACGCGAAAAATTAAATCAGTTATTTGCCTTAATAGACCTTGCCCAACGACTAAATGGTGAAGCGCCTATCAAAGAGCCTCAAGGGAAAGGGATTGTTTTAAGAAAAATACTTACCCGCTAATGGCATTAGAACGCACAAGCGATGAGATGATGTTGTTGGTTCAAACCTTCGAAGATTTTGGGGTGAAGTATCTTATTATTGGTGGTTTTGCAGTAAATCGACACGGCTATAAGCGCACTACTGGGGACATTGATTTTTATTTAAAAGACAGCCCTCAAAATCGATTGAATCTTATAAATGCTTTGGACAAAATGGGCTACGGCCGATTTGAACCTTTACTAACTGCACCCATCTTGGCAGGTTATTGTGAGATAATGCTCGACTCAGGTATCTATGCCGATTTGATGACGGATATCCCTGGCCTCGAACAAAAATATTTCGATGAATATTTCGCAATGGCGCTTTCAGATAAAATGGAGGGTTTTGAAATTCGGTTTATTCATTACCAACATTTGATTCAAAACAAATTGGCAACAGGGCGAAATAAAGATTTATTGGATGTTGAAGAGCTCCAAAAAATAAATTCACAGCGCTAATCTCACTTCCCAACAGTTTTTGAACTATTTTGCGGTCTAATTGCACCTTTGTGTGTGCAGTTATCCACAGGCTTTTAACATTATCCACAATTTTATTCTTGTGTTTATGTTAAAACCACCCTAAAAGCATAGTAGGTATAGCTTTTAGCTTGTTCATTGATTGTGGATAATTATAGGGTGTCTAAAAGTGGTAAAAAGTGGTAAAAAGTGTTTCTTTGTGCTTCATTTAAAGCGCATCAACACAACAATGCCCCATTTCATAGGCGAATACGAACTCACCATTGACGCAAAAGGCCGTTTTCTTTTGCCGTCTTCTTTCAAGAAGCAACTTCTTGAACAAGAAGACATGCAGTTTGTCGTGTCGAGAGGTTTTGAGCAATGCCTCAACCTTTATCCCTTGAGTGAATGGAATATTCTTTCCGAAAAAATAAACAAACTCAACGATTTTAATCCCAAAGTGCGCGACTTCAAGCGTTTGTTCCTTAATGGTGCAAATATTGTAGAAAGCGATTCGGCGGGTCGAATACTCTTGACCAAAACATTGTTAGAACACGCAGGTATCAGTAAAGAAATTGTACTGACTGCACAAGGCAATAAAATGGAAATATGGGATAGGGCAACGCACAAAGCGCACATCCAAAGCAAGATGGCAGACTTTAGCGATTTGGCCAATGAGGTATTAGGTGGTGGTTTTATGAGTCCCTTCGAAAACTAGAATAATGACAGAGCAAGCATTTTACCATACTACTGTATTGCTTAAAGAAACAGTAGAGGGTTTGGCGATAAAAGAAAACGGGGTTTATGTAGACTGCACTTTTGGTGGTGGTGGGCACAGCAAGCTTATTTTGGAAAAACTAGGCCCCAACGGAACCTTAATTGCCTTTGACCAAGATGCAGATGCTTGGCGCAATTTGCCTGAAGATCGACGATTGATACCGGTGACAGAGAACTTTAGGTATTTGAAAAGATTTTTGAGACTACACGGAGCACCCCTCGTGGACGGCATTTTGGCCGATTTGGGTGTAAGTTCTTACCAATTTGATACGGGAGAGAGAGGTTTTTCAACACGCTTTGATGGTCCATTGGATATGCGAATGGATCATAGAAGTGAGCTTACCGCTGCAGTGGTATTACAAACCTATACTGAAGCAAAACTTCACTTATTGTTTGAGCGATATGGCGAGCTGCGCAATGCAAAGCAATTAGCAAAACATATTGCCACACAAAGACCCAAAGCGGCGATTACGACTACACAAGATTTAAAAGCTTTTTTAGAGCCTGTAATAAAAGGAAATCCCCAGCGATACTTAGCTCAATTATTCCAAGCATTGCGGATTGAAGTAAATGATGAGTTGGGTGCATTAAGGGAACTTTTAGAGCAATCGGCGCAATGTTTGAAACCTGGAGGAAGATTGAGTATTATTTCTTTTCATTCCTTAGAAGATAGGCTGGTAAAGCAATTTGTAAAAAATGGTGCTTGGCAAATTGAAGAAGACCCCTTAGGGTTAGCGCCCAAAATGCAAAGTCCATTTAAAGAAGTATATAAAAAACCGATTGAAGCCTCTGCGGAAGAACTAGCAAAAAATCCAAGGTCGCGTAGCGCAAGATTGCGCATAGCAGAAAAAAATTAAATGAGCGAAAAAGAAGACATAACAACTGTTAAAGAAGCCAGTTCAGAGGTTTCAGAAACAATAGTGTCAGAAAAACTTGATTGGCGAAAAGTTTTGGACAGAATTTCGTACAAAGGAATTGTACGAAACGTTCCCTTCTTGGCCTTTTTCGTTTTGCTAGGTGTGTTTTATATCGCCAATAATAATGCTGCTATTGAGACACAAAGAGAATTAGATAAACAACAAAAATTATTGAAAGAATTAAAATGGCGCAATATGGATGCACAATCTAAATTGATGAACGCCGGAATGGAAGCAGAAATAATTAGAAAAGGTGCCGTAATAGGGATGAGCCCCTTAATGATGCCTGCATATAAAATTGTAGTTGATACCCCTAAAAAAAAATAATTGGCAGTTAAAAGAGACATACGATTTAGAGTGTATATCGCATTTACTTGTATTTGCTTTTTGGGCTTTGCTATTATTTTCAAAGCCGCAATGATCCAAATTAAGGAAGGGCCAAAATTGCGTGCACAAGCTCAAGAAATGAGCTTGAGAACAGATACCATTTTTGCGGAAAGAGGCAATATCTATACCGAAGATGGTACAATGCTTTGTTCCACCATTCCACAATTTGATGTTCACATTGACTTTTCGGTAATCAAAAAAGATACTTTTTATAGACACATTGATAGCCTGTCCAAAAAACTATCGGATTTGTTTAGAGATGCTACAACAGCCCAATACAAAGAAAATTTAGTTAAGGCCTTTAAAGACACTGTACGCTATTACGAATTGGGCACTAAAATCTCCTACGATAAATATTTTGCCCTCCGCACTTTTCCAATATTCAATAAAGGACAACGCCGTGGCGGATTAATAGTAGATACCCGCAATACCCGCGACAATCCCTATGATATTTTGGCATTGCAAACAGTGGGTAAATACCAACCAGCAATTTGGCGGGATAAAAAATTAGTAAAAAATGTAAAGGGGCTCGAGGCAATGTATGATAGCTTACTCAGCGGACAAAACGGTTGGCGCATGAGTCAGCGAATTGCAGCTAGTAAATGGGCTACCGTTGAGGGTTCTCGTGTAGAGCCTGAGAATGGAAAGGATATTGTAACGACCATTGATATCAGTATTCAGAATGTGGCAGAGCATGCACTTATGGACGCGTTAAAACAATATAATTGTTGGAATGGGACCTGTGTTGTAATGGAAGTGGCAACTGGCAAAATCAGAGCAATGGCCAACCTAGGAGCTCAAGATGATGGTAGCTATACTGAAGATCAAAACTATGCGCTGAAACTTGCTGAACCAGGCTCTACTTTTAAATTGGTAACCTTATTGTCTTTACTTAAGGACGGCTTTATAAATGTTGAAGACAACGTAAACTGTAATGGCGGTCAACGACAATTTGCTCATCGGGTTATGCATGATTCGCATCATGGCCTGGGCGTAATGCCCATCAAAAACGCCTATGCGCAATCGTCTAATGTTGGTATGGCGACATTGGCTTACGCACATTATTACAAAGAACCTGAAAAGTTTATCAAGCACATCAAGAGCTTTCACCTCAATAGTAAAACAGGAATAGATCTTTTTGGCGAGCAAAAAGCCAATGTTATTGAGCCCAATGAGAAAAATCTCTGGAACGCTTCAACATTGCCATGGTTGGCAACAGGCTATGGGGTTATGATTACACCCTTGCACACCTGCATGATGTACAATACCATAGCCAATGGTGGCAAGATGATGAAGCCCTATTTAGTGAGTTCGGTGCGTGAATACGGTAAAGAAGTCATTAAAATAGAACCTACTGTTTTGGAAAAGCAGGTGGCCAGCAAGGAGGTAATTGCACAATTAAGAAAATGTACAGAGGAAGTAGTGTTATCCGGAACGGGAAGACATATTCAGTCTCCGCACTATGCTATCGCTGGCAAAACGGGTACCGCCCAGGTTTGGGATAAGGGAATACCTTATAGTGCAAAGGTTTATCAAGGTTCTTTTGTAGGTTATTTCCCTGCCGATAATCCCAAATATACTATGGTAGTAGTAGTGCGTACAAAACCCCATTCAAACTCTTATTACGGAGGAACCATTGCTGCGCCAGTGTTTAGGATGGTAGCAGATAAAATATTTGCAAACGGTCAAGGATCTTGGAAAGGTGGTGCTGTAGATAGTATAGCCAAAAAGGCAAAGCCCAATTTGTTTGTTAAATCATCTACATTTTTTAACCAGAAAACATTGTTGAATGCGATGAAAATGCCCTTAACAAGCAATTTCAAGGATGCTTCAATAGCCGTACTTACAACTGATTCGGCTGAAAAGATTGTAACACAAGCCAAAAATATTGCACAAAATATTGTGCCAAACGTGACCGGAATGTCTTTGAAAGATGCAGTATATGTTTTAGAAAAACAGGGGCTGCATGTAAAAATAAGTGGCAGTGGCATCATTCAATCACAATCGATTGCGCCGGGCACTTTTGCCAAAAAAGGACAAACAATTATCATACTACTGAGTTAATATATAGAATGGCAATACTAAAGGACATATTGAGCCAGGTACAAGTAAAGAGCATAATAGGCAATACTGATTTGCCTTTTAATGCTATTTGTATCGACTCGCGTAAGGCTGCTTTAGGGAGTGCTTTTATAGCCATTAAAGGCACTTTGGTTGATGGCCATCAATATATTGATACTGCAATTACGCAAGGTGTAAACATCATTATTTGCGAAGCGCTTCCCAACGAAAAACGCGAGCTAGTAACGTATGTATTGGTAAAAGATAGCAGCATTGCTGCAGGTGAATTGGCCGCTGCCTTCTATGGTTTTCCTTCAAATGAAATGACCGTTGTAGGTGTAACGGGTACTAATGGAAAGACTACAGTTACAACACTTTTATACCAATTGTTTAAAAAGTTGGGCTATAAGTGCGGCCTGATTTCTACGGTGCAAAACTTTATAGGTGATGTGGTAGAAATAGCCACGCATACTACTCCTGATGCAATTTCTATTCAATCGCTTTTTGCCAAAATGCGTGATGCTGGTTGCTCTTACGTTTTTATGGAGGTTAGTTCGCATGCAATTCACCAAAATAGAATTTCCTGTATTGATTTTGACGGGGCTGTGTTTACCAACATTACCCATGATCATCTTGATTATCACAAGACATTTGATGAATATATCCGTGTAAAAAAACAGTTGTTTGATCAGCTGCCCGCTACAGCATTTGCACTAACTAATATTGATGACAAGCGCGGAGCAGTAATGCTTCAAAATACAAGAGCCCAGCAGTTTTCTTATAGCCTACGTACACCAGCAAATATTAAAGGTAAAGTACTGGAGAATAATTTGACTGGCTTAGTAATGGAGATTGATGGCCATGAGGCTTATCTGAGAATGATAGGCATTTTCAATGCATACAATATGCTGGCTGTATATGGTGTGGCGAAATTCCTGAATCAAGATTCCATAGAGGTTTTGGCAGCATTGAGTACACTCAATGGTGCAGCTGGTAGGTTTGAAAGCATTTGTTCGCCGGTAGAAAAAATACTCGGCATTGTAGATTATGCGCATACGCCCGACGCTCTTCTCAATGTACTAGCAACCATACAACAATTGCGCCAGAACGACGAACAAATCATAACGGTAATCGGTTGTGGCGGTGATAGAGATAAGGCTAAGCGACCACTCATGGCTCAGGTTGCGGTGGATAAAAGCAATAAGACCATTTTGACATCGGATAATCCCCGTAGCGAAAATCCTGAAGAGATTTTAAATGAAATGGAAGCCGATTTGACTTTTGCACAAAAGAGAAAGGTGCTCAGAATAAGCGATAGAAAGGAAGCCATTAAAACGGCATGCGCTTTGGCAAGTCCGGGCGATATCATATTAGTGGCGGGCAAAGGCCATGAAACCTATCAAGAAATTAAGGGCATACGTCATCATTTTGATGATAAAGAAATTTTGATTGAAGCATTTACCATTTTACATAAATAATACACCCAGATGCTCTACTATTTGTTTACATATTTGCGCGAAAACTTCGGAATGTTCGGAGCGGGGGTGTTTTATTATATCACCTTTCGTACAGCGATGGCTATTATTTTATCCTTGATTATTTCAATGCTCATGGGTAAAAGGTTTATTGCCTTTTTGCATAAAAAACAGATTGGAGAAACGGTTCGGGACCTGGGTCTTGAAGGCGAAAAACAAAAAAAGGGTACCCCAACAATGGGTGGCATCATTATTATAATGGCGATACTCATCCCAACATTATTATTTGCAAGGGTAGAGAATGTGTATATTATATTGATGCTCCTTTCAACGGTGTGGCTTGGCTTGGTAGGTTTTTTAGACGATTATATAAAAGTGTTTAAAAAGAATAAAGAAGGATTGTCGGGTAGATTTAAAATTTTGGGGCAGATAGGATTAGGCGTCATTGTAGGGCTTACTCTTTATTACAATCAACACGTAACGGTTAGCAGAGAGGTCGTTGAGGGAAAACCTACATTAAATAATTCCACTGAAAAGATTGCTTCAGCGCCCTTTGATCGAAAAGATGAAAATGGCAAAAAGCACACCTATGTGCAAGTGAAAAGCGCCATAACAACAATCCCTTTTGTGAAAAGCCACGAGTTGAGTTATGCAAAGATTGCTTCTGTTTTTGGAGAGAAAGCAATTGAAACGGCAACGCCTATTGTGTATGTTTTATTCGTGATTTTCATCATTGTTGCCGTAAGTAATGGCGCTAATATCACCGATGGTATAGATGGATTAGCAACAGGTGTTTCGGCAATTATTGGACTTTGTTTGGGCGTATTTGCCTACTTGTCTGGCAATTACATTTTTGCTGGATACTTAGGGATCATGCACATTCCCCACCTGAGTGAGCTCTCTATTTTTATTGGGGCATTTGTTGGCGCATGTGTTGGTTTTTTGTGGTACAACGCTTATCCGGCGCAGGTCTTTATGGGTGATACCGGCAGTTTAGCGCTTGGTGGTATCATCGCTTCTTTGGCGATTATCGTTCGTAAAGAATTGTTGATACCTATTATATGCGGTATTTTTTTGGTTGAAAATTTATCGGTAATGGTACAGGTGGCTTATTTTAAATACACTAAACAAAAGTATGGTGAAGGCCGAAGGGTTTTTTTGATGTCACCCTTGCATCACCATTATCAAAAATTGGGTTATCACGAGAGCAAAATTGTGTCTCGCTTTTGGATAGTGGGCATCATTTTGGCGGTATTGAGTATTGTGACTTTAAAGCTTCAATAAAAAAGTGACGCAACAACATAAAAAATTAGTCATTCTAGGAGCTGCAGAAAGTGGTGTAGGCGCTGCCTTGCTTGGGAAGAAAGAAGGTTGGGATGTGTTTGTAAGTGATGGGGGTACAATTAAAGAGGTCTATAAAAACGAATTGAGCAATGCAGGAATAGCGTTTGAGGAAGGCGCACATAATGAAAAGAATATTTGTGAAGCAGACTGTGTCATCAAAAGCCCTGGAATACCCGAGAAAGCACCAATTATAAAGAGTTTACGAGCGAAGCAAATAGAAATAATTAGTGAAATAGAATTTGGATATCGCTATAAAAAAGACAGCAAAATAATAGCGATTACGGGAAGTAATGGTAAAAGCACAACTACTAAAATGATTTATCATACGCTGTCTGTTGCAGGATACGATGTGCGTATGGTGGGCAATATCGGGAATAGTTTTGCAAGGCAGATTGCTGAGGCTCCAAGCCAATGGTATGTGATTGAGGTCAGTAGTTTTCAGTTAGACGACATTAAGCAGTTTAGGCCAGATATAGCACTGCTATTGAATATTAGCCCAGACCATTTAGACAGATACGAGTATAAGTTCGAAAATTATATTTCATCAAAATTTAAGATTACCCAGAACCAAACCGCAGACGACATTTTTATTACCAACAAAGACGACACAGAAATAAGTCAGTACCTAGCAAATAAACCCCTTAAAGCACGAACAATATATTTTACGATGAGCGAACAAAGCAACCCCAATTCCGAAGGCGCATATGTAGACAAGGAGCAACTCCACATCAATTATGATGGGGAAAGAACAACGATGTCTATCCACGATTTATCAGTACAAGGAAAACACAACCAATACAATAGCATGGCAGCGGGCATTTCGGCAAGAACAGCGGGTATCAGAAGCGCAAAAATCAGAGAGAGCTTTTCAACTTTTGAAGGCATTGCACATCGTTTAGAGTTTGTTGCGACGGTAAGAGGGGTAGATTTTATAAATGATAGTAAAGCTACGAATGTAAATTCGGTATGGTTTGCGTTAGAAAGCATGAAAAAGCCAGTGGTATTGATTCTAGGGGGTCAAGATAAAGGAAATGATTATAATGAAATCAAAGAACTGGTAAGAGAAAAAGTAAAAGCAATTGTTTGTTTAGGTGTTGACAATAAAAATATTCACGAATTCTTTGGAACCATAGTGAGCAATATCATCGATACGCAAAGCGCTAAAGATGCTGCTCTAGCAGCGTATTCACTTGCCGAAAAAAATGATGTGGTACTGTTAGCTCCCGCTTGTGCAAGTTTCGATTTGTTTCAAAACTATGAAGATAGAGGCGACCAATTTAAAGAAGCGGTTAGAAACTTGTAATTTATTAAGCACTACGTAATTAGATTATGCAACAGTTGTTAGGACATATCAAGGGAGATAAAGTAATATGGTCAATCGTATTGCTCTTGTCGCTATTCGGACTATTGGTAGTGTATAGTGCAACAGGCACATTGGCCTATAAAGTTGATAAAAATGCCAGTCACTTTATGGTTAAGCAGTTGGCCATGCTTATGCTAGGCGCAGGCTTGATTTTTGTAGTGCACAAAGTAAACTATGCAAAGTTTTCGAAATTGTCTAAGCTGTTGTTTTTCTTTAGCGTACCCTTACTTATTTACACCATGTTCTTTGGAGCCAAGATTAATGAGGGCTCTCGCTGGATAACCATTCCGATTATTCACTTAACTTTTCAATCTTCCGACTTTGCGAAACTAGCCTTGTTTATGTACTTGGCGCGTCTACTCAGTATTAAGCAGACAGTCATCAAAGATTTTAGATTAGGATTCCTACCGGTGCTTTTCCCTGTTTTGTTAATCTGTGCTTTGATTGCTCCTGAAAATTTATCAACAGCCTTATTGTTAGGCGTTACCTGCTGTATCTTATTTTATATAGGGCGCGTTAATGTCAAGCACATAATGCTCTTAGCGCTTACTGGGATAGTAGGGATTACGATATTAATTATGGCTTCTATTACCTTCAAATTTGGGCGTGGTGAAACCTGGCTTAAACGTGTTGAAGATTATAGAGGCACATCAACTAATGGAGGAGAAAAGGTACAGCCATTCCAAGTACAACAAGCAAAAATAGCCATAGCTAATGGCGGCATTACTGGTCGTGGCCCAGGCAACAGTCAACAAAGGAATTTTTTACCCCATCCTTATTCAGATTTTATATATGCCATTATCATCGAGGAGTACGGATTAATTGGCGGCGCGGTAATTGTGTTTTTGTACTTGCTTTTTTTATGGCGATGCATACTGTTATTTAAACGATGCCCCTATGCATTTGGTGCTTTTCTAGCGGTAGGATTGAGCATTACATTGGTGTTTCAGGCAATGCTGAATATGGCTGTGGCTGTGCATTTGGTGCCTGTAACCGGACTCACTTTGCCAATGGTGAGTATGGGTGGCTCATCTATTTTGTTTACGAGTATTTCATTTGGAATTATTCTCAGCATTAGTAGTTATGTAGATAAAATGGAGGGTGCACAAATCGATAAAAAAGACGAGGGTTCAAAATTGTTTATACAAAAGGGAGCAACAAAAAAATCAAATAATACCATAGCAACAGCCTAAAGCAATGCAACAACTTAAAGTAATTATAGCAGGTGGTGGCACTGGCGGACATATATTTCCGGCGGTGGCTATTGGGCACGCTCTTAAAAGAATGCA
This sequence comes from Chitinophagaceae bacterium, assembly GCA_034680125.1. GTDB lineage: Bacteria > Bacteroidota > Bacteroidia > Chitinophagales > Chitinophagaceae > Rurimicrobium. The sequence goes on along the minus strand of JAXITL010000025.1, from coordinate 13,739 downwards.
GCCTAATACTGAATTACTTTTTGTAGGTGCAAAGGGAAAGATGGAAATGGAAAAGGTTCCCTTAGAAGGGTTTAAAATAATGGGTTTAGATATTGCTGGTTTTAATCGCAACAATATGCTTAAAAACATTTTATTGCCTTTCAAATTATTGAAGAGTATTGGCGATGCCCGAAAAATTATAAAAGACTTTAAGCCTGATGTAGTTGTGGGTGTGGGTGGCTATGCAAGTTTCCCGATGTTGAAGGCAGCCCAAAGAATGGGCATTGCTACTTTAATACAAGAGCAAAATTCATTTGCCGGCAAAAGCAACAAGATTCTTGGGCAAAGGGCAGAAGCCGTTTGTGTTGCCTATGATAATATGGAGCAGTTTTTCCCGAAAGTGAAAATAAAAATGACGGGCAACCCTGTAAGAGCGGTTATTGCGAATAGTACTTGCACCAAGGAGGAGGGTCTTGCTTTCTTTGGATTTAGTCATGAACGGAAAACGGTTTTGATAGTGGGAGGCAGCCTTGGGGCCAAGTCGATCAATGAATCGGTCGATCAGTTTTTAAGTAAAATTTTGGGCGAAGACAGGCAAATATTATGGCAAACAGGCAAGACTTATTTCGAACAGGCAAAAAAGAGTGCTGCCATTTTTGGGGATAAGGTAAAGGTGTTTGATTTTATTAAAGAAATGGATAAGGCTTACGCTGCTGCTGACATTGTTATTTCGCGTGCAGGTGCATTAGCTATTGCAGAGTTGTGTATTGTAGCCAAACCTGTGATTTTTGTTCCTTATCCTTTTGCCGCAGAAGATCATCAAACGAGTAATGCAATGGCTTTGGTGAAGAAAGATGCGGCCTTGATGATCAGAGACGAGGATGTAGCCAATGATTTGTGTGCAGTGCTGTTGCGTTTAGTGGACAATAAAGAGCAACAAGAAAAAATGACAAAGGAATTAAAGGCTTTGGCCATAAGAAATGCGGATGATCAAATCGCACAATACTTAATTGACCTAGCTAACAATAGACCAATTTAACAGACAGTAATGAACGTAGAACAGCTAAAACGAATATATTTTGTGGGCATCGGCGGCATTGGAATGAGCGCATTGGCGCGCTTTTTCAAGCAACGTCATGCTGCTGTTTCGGGATACGATCTTACACAAACTGATCTTACTCAGAACTTAAATGCGGAAGGAATTGAGATATCTTTTGTTGATGACATTAGCCTAATTGACAAGAATGCAGAACTAGTAGTGTACACTCCAGCTATACCCAATACCAACCAAATTTTGAATTGGTATAGGGATCATGATTATCCTGTGTATAAACGTAGTGATGTATTACAATGGATAACCGAATCCTTCTTTGCTATAACGGTTGCTGGTACACACGGCAAAACCACCATCTCTACCATGACAGCCTATTTGCTGCGTGAGGCAGGCGAAGGCTGTAATGCATTTTTAGGTGGAATCGCTGCTAATTACCAAAGCAATTATTGGAGTAGCGATACTGATGTAGCCGTGATAGAAGCAGACGAGTACGATAGAAGTTTTTTGAAGTTGTTCCCCAACATTGCCATACTTACGGCTATGGATGCAGACCATTTAGACATCTATGGTACTGCCGAAGAAGTAGAAAAAGCATTTATACAATATACAGCCAATATCAAGCCAGGAGGCACTTTAGTGGTCAAGCATGGATTGCATCGAGCGGCCGAATTACAAGCAGATACTGTTATTAGTTATAGTCTTCAAAATGATGCTGCCGATGTTTATGCTCAAAATATTGTTCAGAAAAATGGCACCTATACATTTGATATTGTAGGTAAAGGCTGGATGTTGCCAGAGCTGTATTTGCCCATTGGTGGTATGCATAATATCGAGAATGTACTAGCGGCAATTACCGTATCCCAATTGTTGGGTATAGACAAAGAGAAAGTAAAGCGTGCATTAGCAGACTTTAAAGGTGTAAAGCGCCGATTTGAATACATCATCAAAAAGGAACAAACTGTTTTTATTGATGATTATGCCCATCATCCCGAAGAGCTCGCTTCTTTAATTACAAGTGCTCAAAGATTGTTTGCGCATAAAAAATGTGTGGTAGTCTTTCAACCACATTTGTATTCTCGAACACGCGATTTTGCCCAAGGATTTGCGGACAGCTTGAGTCTTGCAGACGAAGTGATTTTGTTAGATGTTTATCCGGCCAGAGAGTTGCCCATTGAAGGAGTTAGTAGCCAAATGATTGCTGATAAGATGACCAACAAGTCTGTTACCATCTTATCCAAAGAAGGGCTTAAGGAGTATGTAAAAACAGCACCTATAGAGCTTTTTATTACAGCGGGAGCTGGGGATATAGATAAATTAATATTAGCCTTAAAAGAAATAATTGACCAAAAATAATGAGCGAGAAGCGTAAAATATCTACACGAAAAATAGTGCAGACAATACTAACCATAGTGTTGTTATGTGCTTGTGTATTTGTGGTATTGAGCGCCTCTAAATGGCAAGGGGAAAAGCGCGTTATGGGTGTGCACATCGAAATAGAAAATGAAGATTATTGCCAGTTTGTGAGTAAAGAAGAAATCCAAAAAATTCTTTTTGAAAAACGACATATTAAGCCCTCTAGCTTGGTGATCGGAAAAGTAGATTTGAAAAAAATGGAAGCCATATTGGCAACAAATCCCTGGATTGAAACGGCTCAAATATTTATAGACAATAAGAAGACGCTGCATGTCAATGTTACACAAAGGGTGCCTCGTTTGAGGGTTTTTGATAGAATAGGCAATACTTATTACCTCGACTCTAATAAACATGAGTTGCCTATTTCTGATCAATATACCCACTATGAGGTATTGTTTGTAAATGTCCCGCAGATTAAAAATGATAGTCTAGGCGACTTGTTGAAATCGCGCATGCTGTCTATTTCAAAATTTATTAAGCAAGATACTTTTTGGTTAGCACAAACGGCCGAAGTAGTTGTCAATAGCCATAATGATTTTCAAATTATACCTGTATTGGGTAAGCATAAAATATTATTGGGTGATGCAACCGACCTCAAGCACAAACTAGAAAACGTCTTTGCATTTTACCAAAATGTCTTGAAGAAAATAGGATGGGATAAGTATGAAATTGTAGATGCTCGATTTAAGGACCAGATTGTTTCATCTCCATCACTTCCTTGGAATGCCCCTGTAGACAGGGCATTGAGCAATATGAATTGGGTGAAAACGATAGTAGGTGATTTGACAAAAGAAAAAGAGTTATCAAGCATTAATAGTCCTAAAGACACAACAATTACAAGTAGATAAATTTTAACAAGACAATTAATACAGCAAAAAAAATGAGCAGAAAAGATCAACCCATTATTGTAGGATTAGATATTGGAACTACCAAAGTAGTAGCCATTGCTGGACAAAAGAACGAGTTTGGCAAATTAGAGATTTTGAGCGTTGGGCGCACAGAATCGCAAGGTGTGCGTCATGGCGTAGTCATGAATATTGACCAGTGCATTCGCTCTATACAAGTGGCAATAGAAAAGTGTCTGGGCAATAATCCAGACCTTGATATTAAAGAAGTGTATGTGGGTATCGCGGGTCAGCACATTAAAAGTTTGCAAACCCGTGGTGATAGAATGCGTCCTGATACAGATTCTGAGATTACAAGGCAAGAAATTGAATTACTCATCAATGATCAAAAGAAAACCTTTATTCCAGCAGGCGATGAGATTATTGATATTGTACCCCAAGAGTACTTTGTTGATGATATGCAAACGCCTTTAAGTCCCATAGGAATGAACGGCGTGAAAATTGGCGCAAACTTTCATATCGTAACGGGAGATAGAAATGCCATTAGAAATATTAAACGCTGTGTAGAACGTTCAACCTTGACTACCAAAGATTTGGTATTACAGCCTCTTGCATCAGCAGCTGCGGTAATGAGCCCAGAAGATTTGGAAGCGGGTGTAGCCATTGTAGATATTGGCGGTGGTACAACAGATATGGCTGTTTTTTATGATGGTATTTTAAAGCATACCGCCGTTATTCCTTATGCTGGTGTCAATATTACCAATGATATTCATTATGGATTGGGCGTGTTACGTGCGCAAGCAGAACAATTAAAGGTGCAGTTTGGTACAGCACATGCCGATCATGCGAGCCCCAATTCCTATATCACTATTCCTGGATTAAAAGGTTTGCCACCAAAAGAAATTTCGGTTAAAAATCTGGCGCATATCATCCAGGCGCGTACCCAAGAAATTTTGGACTATGTATTGTATCATCTTAAACAAATAGGACTTGAAAAAAGATTGTATGGTGGTATAATTCTTACCGGTGGTGGCGCGAGTCTCAAGCATATTACACAGCTTACTGAATATGTAACGGGCTTGAGCGCAAGAATTGGTTTGCCTAACGAACATCTTGCAGGTGGCCATAGCGAAGACATGAATGACCCTATGTATTCTACATGTATAGGCTTAATCCTGCGTGGCTATCATGATTTCGAAAATGGCACCTATAAAAATTCAGGCAATAATCTTTTGCACATTTCTTTAGAAGATCAAAACGAAGAATTGCCGCCAAGAGAAATGACACTAGAAGAAAGTGAGGAAGAAGAAAGAGGACGCAAAAGAGGGCGACAAATCGGAAAAATATTTGATGGTCTAAAGGATAAACTAATGAGCATGTTTGAAGATGAAGAAGATCGTCAATTCGATTAATTTATTAAAGCACACAACTTAAATACACAACTATAGTACACAACTAACCCCCTTTAAAATTTTAAAAGTATGATACACTTCGAAATCCCCAAAAATCAATCCTCTATCATCAAGGTAATTGGTGTAGGTGGTGGTGGCAGTAATGCTGTAAACCATATGTACAACCTCGGTGTTGAGGGAGTAGATTTCTTGATTTGCAACACAGACTCGCAGGCATTAGAGTTGAGTCCTGTGCCCAACAAAATTCAGCTTGGCCCACATCTTACACAAGGTTTAGGTGCAGGTGCTAATCCCGAAATTGGCAAACAAGCAAGTGAAGAAAGTCTCGACGATATTTCTAAAATTTTGAAAGTGAATACGCGTATGGCCTTTATTACTGCGGGTATGGGCGGAGGAACTGGTACAGGTGGTGCACCAGTTGTAGCTAAGATATGTAAAGATCTAGATATCCTAACAGTGGGTATTGTTTCTACGCCTTTTTCTTATGAAGGTCGTAAGCGTATGGCTCAGGCCGAAGAGGGTATTAATAAATTACGTGAACATGTAGATACCATTCTTGTTATCTCTAATGATAAACTTCGCCAACAATGTGGCAACATGCCCTTCCGTCAGGCCTTTGCAAAAGCAGACGATATTTTGGCTACAGCCGCAAAATGTATCACAGATGTGATTACCACTACAGGACAAATAAATGTTGACTTTGCCGACGTTTGTACTGTAATGAAGAATGGCGGTGTTGCCATTTTAGGCAGCTCGGTGGCCAATGGCGAAAATCGCGCGCATGTTGCTGTTGAGCAAGCCTTAAATTCTCCATTATTAAATGATAGCAACATTAATGGTGCTAAATGGATATTGTTGAATATCGTTTCTGCAGAAGGAGAGCACGAACATACTATGGATGAGGCCGAAGCAATACAAGCCTATGTGCAACAACAAGCGGGTGATGATTGTGATGTTATTTTGGGTATGGGCAACGATTCAAACTTAGGCGACAATATTGCGGTGACTGTCATTGCAACAGGCTTTAATTATAATCCGCTCACCGCAAAAATTCAAGAATATAAAACAACAGAAAAAAAACAGGTTGTCAATCTTGATCAAGTAACAGAGGCCTCCAAAATGGAAGCTACACAAGCACCTCCAGAAGCAGTAGTTGACCCATTGGCGCCCACCATGAAAGAAAATAATGATGGTCAAGACGATCTTGTAAGCACCATTGTCAATAACGTTTGGGAGCGTAATCTATCTGCTTTAAACGAATCGATTAAAGAATCAGTAGTTGAGAAGCAAGCATCAGATTCAATGGTCAATGAGTTTCAAATTTTTGTAAAGACCGAGCAAGTTGAAGAGGTAAAGCCTGTAGAAACAAAAATTATGGAGCGCGTATTAAGTGACACCGAACTGGAAGAAAAACGCCGTTTTGAGGAACAAAAACGTCAGCTTGAAGAGCGTGCAGAACGTTTACGCAACTTGAGTTTTAACGTAAAAACCACCGAGCCAATTGATACCACTGATATAGAAAATGTACCAGCATATTTAAGAAAAGAGAAGAGTTTAGAACAGGGTATAAGTTCTGCTGACAAATTTTATAGTGGTTATACAGTAGGTGTTTCAGTTGGTGCTGACGAAAAAGCTCAAGCTACTATTAATACAATCAATACATTTTTGGATGGTAAGAAACCAGACTGATTTTTTTCTTTTAATGATTGAGTAAAAATTGCGCCCGATATATTTTCGGGCGTTTTTTTTAGCGTACTTTGCCGTAGAATTTACAAGATAAAATGCCATTAAGTTGAAATCGATCTCCATTGTAATTATAACATATAACCGTCCAGAGGATGTGCTTATCTTGTTGCATAACATTGCTGCACAAGAACAAGCAGCTGCTTTATTAGAAAGTGTTATTATTATTGATAATCATTCTGATCAATCATACGAGGCGGTACAACAATTTATTGCACATCAAAATTTGCCATTTCAATATATAAGAAGCGAAGAAAATTTGGGTGTAGCCAGAGGGCGCAATAGGGGTATTGAGCTGGCAAAAGCTCCTATTATTGTCACCATTGACGATGATGCCTACTTTAAGGATGGAGATGCACTATTGAAAATCGAATCGCTTTTTAGGTCTGATTTTGCTCAAATAAACAATGTGGGTGTTTTTTGTTTTAAGGTTTTTTATGGCAGTACGGGAGTCTTGCAAGAAACGGCTTTTCCACATAAGAAAATAAAAAAATATAGGGACAAGAAGGAATTTCTAAGTAGTTATTATATCGGTTGTGGTCATGCCATTTTAAAAGAGGTCTATAACCTTGCAGGGGAGTATCCCACAGACTTTTTTTATGGTATGGAAGAATATGATTTGAGTTACAGGATTTTGGACCTTGGCTATCGCATTGCTTACAATAGCTCGGTGGCTATTGTACATAATGAGTCTCCCAAGGGGCGTACACCACATGCCGAAAAAATGCACATGCTAATGGTGAATAAAAGCAAAGTAGCCTATCGATATCTGCCGCGTATTTATTTTATCAGCACCGCTATTATGTGGTCTTTTCAATTTCTTTTGAAAACTAATTTTAAGCTGCCCCTCTTTTTTCAAGGTTGGAAAAAAATAAGCCAAATTCCTTCAACAGAACAAAAGAAACCAATCAGTACCGATACCCTTAAGTATATAAAAAGTGTAGAAGGTAGAATGTGGTATTAAGAGTCTAAAGAAAAGTAATTTCGGATAAACGCATTGAATCGATTTTTCGAAAAATCTTGTTCAAATGTTGTCCTAATATTTGCAGATAATTTATGGCGCAGCGCCCCATCTTTTGATAATGTTTGTAAGATTTCAATAGCAGAGTTGATTACAGACTCTTCGCTATGATTATCCAGTAGCGCTCCGTTTTCTAAATGCTCAATGGCTGTAGGCATGCCCCCTACAGGCGTCACAATTGGAATGATGCCAAAATGCATGGCTTCTAATAATGCAACGGGGAATCCTTCGGATTGTGAAGTGAGTAAGAGCACGTTCTTATCTTTAATGAATTCGTACATTTCAGTACCCATTTTTAGGGAAGGGGTAAATGTTGCAAAGCTTTCGATGTCTTTAGGTAATTCATCTTGAAAATTCCCTACATAATAAAATGAAATAGGCAAGTCTAGGGCTTTCATTCTTTTGGCGATTTCGAAATGCAGCCACAATCTTTTTTGTGCCGTTCCTCTACCCGCATAATACACCTTTAATTGTTCGTTTTTTAAGTGTATAGGTTTTATTTCCTTTGGAATATCTACAAACAATCTCAGTTCGCTAAAGCGAGAGCTATATTTTGTAGGGATCCCTACTTTTTCAGAATAGTCTACTATTTTATCAATTTCGGCCTGTGCAACACATATTCTTTTGTCTAGAAAGGAAACAAAAGGCATCCAAACGTTGCAAAAGCGTTCATCGTATAGGTGTATCAACTCGAGTACCTCTGTATGCGCCGGTAAATGTGGTGTAAGTTTATAAGCAAAATTGCATTGACCTATAAAAACGGTAGCCTTTTTTTTGTTTCGTTTTATAACTTGAGCATAGTATCCCCTTGCAATAAAATTGGCCCAATAGATGAATTTGTTATCAGTCCATTTACTGATGTCTTTTGTGCAAACATTCTCATGTTGAAAAAGCTTAAGAGCTGTGTCGTCGCTGGATTTTTTGGTAAAAACAACTAGGATTTTTTGGTCATAGAGCGCTTCCAAAATTTTTGCATGTACATATTCTGCTCCTCCTAGTCCATAAATAGGGATAAAGAAAAAAATGTCAACGTCTTTGGGTACAGAAAACATACCTATTAAACGGCCTAATAGTACAAAAGGGTACATTATTATTTGTTCGGCATATCGTTTGGCCGTAAAGAGCTGATACTTGTTCATTATTTCTTTTTTGCAACGCCTACAATGCCTATAAAAATCTGACCATCTTTAAACTCAGTTTGATTTTTGCCCTTTGCAAAAGCCAGAAACAACAAGATCAATGGCAAGGAGAGGAGGTAAATACCGAAACGAATAAACTTAGGGAGCGCTCCTTTTTTGAGCCAAATCAAGTAGCTATGCAGAAAGGATAAATCGTTGCTGCCGTAGGTTTCGAGCATTTCAAATGCAAAGCCATTTTCTTCAAACATTTTATTGATCGCAAAGGGCGTATAGCGATAGAAATCCCAAGGCGATTCGTGCAAATACCAAATAAAAGGAACAGAGAAAATGACAGTGCCATTTTGTTTTAAAACCCGATGAATGTCTTTTAAAACCAGCTTGGGCTCAGGACAATGCTCTAATACCTCGGTGAGCAATACGCTATCTACGCTGTTTTCTGGTAAAGGAATATCGAATCCATCCCAAAGTAAATCTGGTTGTATGTCTTTGTAAACCGACGAATTAGGCAAGTCCATGCCTACATATTCGTCGATTGAAGCATTTTGTTTGATAAAATCTCGATAGGGCATTACGCCACATCCCACATCCAATAGCTTGCCTTTGAAAAAGGGAATGCTCTTTTTAATGTGTTTAAAAAGTTGATTGCGGGTTATAAATATTTCAACATGAGGAAACCAGGGGAATCTAGGAGTAAAGCCCATTTTTATCAATTTTATAGTTTAATAAATTGAGCAATCATGGTGCGTCCTCTTTGCAAGCGTGGCTCTTTAAAAATCCTCAATAGCGATTTTAAATATTGAAATCTTGTCGTGGTTCCTGCTCTCTTATGGATGTCACAATCAACTGCTGCAGCCCTGAATTTATTGATAAAAGAAGAAGGTTCGAAATAAACAGCATCTAATTGGATGTTGAATGTAGATTGTAATTTCTCGAAGGTGCTAGGATACCACAAGCCTTGATGATGTGGTGGCATATTAAATGGGTTGAGGATTGGATCATTGAAAATACAATCACTATTCGGCACCGATATAATCAGGCGTCCACCCACTTTAAGTGTATTTAAGGAGGATTGAATGACGGCGCCAATGTTTTCAATATGCTCATACACTTGAAAAGAACAAACCACATCAAACAAAGCGTTAGCATCTAATTGTTGCTCCAATTCATCAATCTTCATGTGGTGCACTTTATAGCCATTCGCTCTGATTTTTTCTATGGCAGATTCGTTGAGCTCTAGCCCTTCGGCGTGCACTGTTTTTTGTTTTAATAACTTTAAAAATTGCCCGCGACCTGAGCCAATTTCTAATACTCTTTCATTTTGTTGTATAAGTTCAAGCCCTTTGTCAAATTCCCACTTGTCATCTTTATAATACCAATCAAAATGTTGGATCGATTCATAGAATTTTCCATCTCCAACAATGTTATTCGGTGAAAAAAATTGCAAACCAGAATCTGTACATTCATAAAGATCAATATGCTCTACACCTGTAAAATAATTACTGACGTCGATATTAAATTGAGCATAATCATTTTGTAATGTTTGCGCACTGAAACGTCTAATCTTTTTTATGTTGGACGAATCATTTATGGGGCTTTTTATTGCTGTCACCGACTATAATTTTGTTTAGAAAATGCTTTTACGCGGAGTAAAAGTAATTAAAATAAATTGTTGCAAGAGGGGTTCTCTATCTGATCAGTGTTATGTCTCCTTTGAAGTTAATCGCATGTCCACTAAGGGTGTGCGCTTTTATTAAGTAATAGTATGTTCCAATGTCACAAGGTTTATTATTAAAATTGCCATCCCATTTATCAGCAATATCATAGCCTGAAAAAACCTTTTGGCCCCAGCGGTTGAAAATATCTATAGATATAAACTGGATATTGCATTGATCGATTACCCCAATATTGTCATTGAGTAGATCGTTATTGGGGCTGAACGTATTTGGGACCATTACTTTTTCTACCCCTTCATAAATCACCGAAATCGTATCGCTTGCGGCACATCCTAGGTCATTAATACCCGTTACCGTAAAAAGGGTATTGGCAGACGGAAAGACAACAGTCGTTGAATTGTTTGGGCTGCTACAATATTCTGCAGGGCTCCAGGTGTATCGGCTTGCTCCTGTTGCGTTTAAATTTATTTCTACACCCTTACAGCGAACAATGTTTTGACCCGCAATACTATAGGCATCTACTACTGGCGCAGGATAAACATCTATAGTGATCGAGTCTTCTCCATAGCATCCTTCAATAGTTTGTCCTTTTACGAAGTACTTTATGGGAGCACCTATAATATGGCTTGGGTTTGCAATTGAGTCATTATTTAGCCCTTCACTCGGATACCATTTATAATTAATTCCACCACTTACATTTAATGTTATCGCATCGCCCTTGCAGCCTTTGTAATCATTTGGTGTCGCTTTTATTATCGCAGCAGGATATAATCGAATATTGATAGTGTCAAGGCCTTGGCATCCATTAGCATCAGTACCCTGAACTATATATGTTTTTGCACTAGAAATATTGACTGCAATGGGGTTGTTAATTTTGGAATTGTTTAGCGAGGTAGCTGGTGACCAACTATAGCTAATAGCTCCTGAAGCATTCAATTGAATGGAATTTCCTTTACATATTGTTGTGTCTTTTGGTCTGTTATTTATTATCGTTTTCGGATGTAATTTGACCTCAACAGTATCTTTGTCTTTACAGCCAAATAAATCGACAACAGAAAGAATAAAGCTAGTAGCTGCGCTAATAGTGGCATAAGTATTTTTTGACTCAGGGTGACTTAATAAGGCACTTGGAGACCAACTATAATTTAGGCCTCCATTTCCCCGTAAAAAAGTTGTTGCACTATTATTATCTAAGCATAAAATGGTATCCCTTCCTGCATTTGCAAAATGATTGTATTTTATCGATACTAACTTGGTGATGGTATCCATACAGCCACCACTGTCTTTTACTATTAATCGAACAGTGTAATCGCCATAATCCGCATATGTTTTAGTTGGATTCCTTATCGAGGAGCTCGTCATATCTCCAAAGTCCCAAGTCCAAGAAACAATCCCAGAATCTTTGGCAATGGAATTATCGTTAAATTGAAAAGTATAACATGAACTGTTCGTATAATTGAAATCTGCCATCGTGCCGCTGCAGGGGTCAAGGTAAGTGATGACCAACTCTGGCCATCTTGTAGTATCAGGATGGTCACTTGAAGCAAATAATACGCAACGATATATAGCTTCATTTTTCAGTTTTAACATAAATCCCTCGTTAGTACCCGATGCCCTGATGTCATTTACTAAAGTAGTAACATCTACGCTGGTGTTCCAGTTCCAATGCGCTGTTGAAAAAGGAATTCCGACTCTATTGGTAGTAGTGGTAGTTGGTTGGGTATTCCAGGTGACGGTGAATTCATTCCACGAACCAGTTACACGCTCCACCCATCCTTCGTTAGTAGAGGTGTAGGGCGATCCGGGATAATAAGATGTGCCATATGATCCACTTGAATTTACACCAAACAAATTTAATTCTGCATTGGTGATAACAGCAGTTGTTGGAATGGAGCTTAGTTGGTTAAATTTTATTAAAGTGCGCTGGGTGCCTTGGCCACAGCCCGAACTAGAATAGGTCCATTGCATATAATAAAGCTCAGGATGTACACCAAAATTGACTAATTCTGATGCCGCCGGCCTTCCGCCTATTACGCAGCCATTTGAGAATTCTAAAAAGGCATCTTTCCCTACTAAAGAATCGGGTTTGAATTTGACCGTAATTTGACCATAACCCTGAAAAGAGTATAACGCTACGACTGCAAAAAGTAGGAAGGATTTCCAATGTAATTTGGAAATAAAAAATGGTATAGGCATATTTTCAAGGTTTGAGTAGGCTGTGGTTTTCGGTCTGAAAACTATTGGTTTGTGAGTGTGATTACGCTTGCCAATAATAAGCCATTTTTAAGCGAATGGGGCATAATTCCTCAGCGTATTCATTTTTGCCCTTAAGGTTTTCGGTTGGTTTTTTTAAACTTAAAATAACTTAACGCCTACATGAACTTGAAACAAATATTGTCTCCAAACATCGTTTCTGTTTAGGTTATTGAGGTTTTGAAAATCGAAGAGTGCTCGGGCTCCAATATCAGTTTGGCCTAAATGCACTGTGGCGCCTAAAATCCCGGAGGTACTACCCGATTTAAATAGTTCTTTAGCGTCTTTTACTAATTCTGTATTGTCTTGGACATTGATAATGCCATAATATTGTACGCCTGTTTGCAACCATACTAATCTGGCCAATCTGATCTGTACCAATAAGGGCAAGCATAGCTTGTTGACTTTAAAGCTACCCTTTCGTAAAGAATCATTGATGTTGTTATAATATTCCTTGTACAGATTGTAAAAACTGTTTCCCGTCACGCATTCAGACTGTTCAAAGAGCGCCTCTGCTTGCACTCCCAATCCCAATCCTTTGATGCCTGCAAAGGCACCACCTACTATGCTAGACTTGATGCCGTTGTCCCAGTTGTTACCAGATAAGTAAGAAAAATTAGCGCCAATTTTTGCTCCTGCATACAGTTTCGGCATCAACTTTGTTTTTCGTGTAGGATTGGCTGCTGCAAGAAGTTGGGCTTTGGTCTGTAGGTTGCTCAAAACAAGAACCAATAGGATGGCCAAGCCAAAAATTTTATAGGAGTGTACAGGTTTCATTGCTGATTTATTGTGGTGTACTAATAATCATAAATTGATTTTCGAAAGGTCTTATGTGCCATTTTATTTCATCAAAAATACGCCATCCATATTGTAAATAATAGCCCGAAAAATTTTCGATGCGCTCTTGTACTATTCCATTGGGTTGACAGGCAGATTTTAGGCGAATAATTTGGTCAATAGAAGTGGCTTCTTTCTTTTTTTCTGCACGATACATTTTCTGCTCTAAGTTTTTAAGCTGCTTTTTGATTTTTGTAATGGAGGCTGCAGCTGCTTTTTCTAGGCTAGCATCCAAATGTTTTGCTCGTGCGGCTAATTCAACAAAATTACTTTCAATGGATTGTGCTTCAGCACTTAAATCCCAGGAAGGTCCTTTTTTTTGTAAAAGCATGCGCTTTATCAGATTGTTTTCCGTGTCAAAAATATCTTT
>JAXITL010000024.1:0-26320 GCA_034680125.1 Chitinophagaceae bacterium | reverse complement strand
CTTGAAATTCACGCAAAATTGTTTGTGCAACATCAAAACGGATTGCCGCATGCTCAGGCGCAAAGCCAATGCTTTCTACAAAAGTTTGCCAATGTAAATTGTCCTTTTCGCGCAAACCAAGGGTATCGGTTGTATTGGCACTGTCTCCTAAGGCTACAATGCCATTATCCAACATTTCCTGAAAGGCCTTATTTCTTGCCCATAGTTTCTGTTCTTCCGAGAAATGATTCCTTAAGCTAACAACTTGCTGCAAAAAACCCGTCAATCCGGTTTTTTCGGGGATCGCACCTTTGAGATGACTGAGCTCCAGGTGGCAATGCACATTCACAAAGCCAGGACAAAGAATACCTTCAAGATGCTGTATTTCACCTTTGGCGCCTCCCTCCAGAACGGCCATTATAACACCCGATTCGTCTATTTCTAGAATAGTATTTTCGGGCAAGAATTGGTGGCCATTGTGTATTTTATCGGCACTTAAAAACATCTTTAAGGAGCAATTAGCTTTTGAAATGTTTGAGTAAAATCACTTCACGTTCAGTGAGCAAACGCCATTTGCCGCGCGGTAGATTTTTCTTGGTTAGGCCCGCATACATTACCCTATCCAATTTTTCTACTTGGTAGCCTAGGTGTTCGAAAATACGTCGTACAATGCGATTTTTCCCGCTATGAATCTCAATCCCTAATTCATTTTTTTCCTCAAGCATAGCTAAAGAATCTACAGGGGCCAAGCCATCTTCAAGGCTAACACCTGCCAATATTTTTTCAAAGTCGGCTTTGCTTATATTCTTATCCAATGTTACTTGGTATATTTTTTTGACATTGTATTTGGGATGCGATAGCTTTTGTGCTAATTCGCCATCGTTGGTCAAAATGATAAGCCCTGTCGTATTTCTGTCTAATCGACCAATGGGATAAAGACGGTCTATTTCGGAACTCGCTACTAAGTCCATGATGGTCCTTCGGCCTTTTTCGTCTTCGGTGGTGGTTATAAAGCCTTTGGGTTTGTTGAGCAATAAATAGGCTAAGTTTTTTGTCGGAACAATTTTTTTGCCCGCAACACTCACCGCATCGCCGCTGGCAATTTTCATACCGGGCTCCATAGCCAATTCGCCATTTACTTTTACCTTACCTTGTTTGATGAATTCAACAGCATCTCTACGGCTACAAATGCCACAATGGGCGATGTATTTATTGAGCGGCATTTTTTCCGGCTCTTTCTCAGGCATTACCAAGTCGTCTTCGTCATCATCCTCTTCGTCAAATTTTTGTTTGCGAGGCTTAAGATGTGCGCCAATCTTTACATTGGGCACTTGATTGTCTCTCGATATTACCGTTTGGTTATCGCTATCACGCAAAGGTTTGCGTTCTTCGCTTAACTCATTTTCATCAAAATTAGGTCTTCTATTGGGTGCCGCTTTTTTGAAATCGCCGCGGTCATTTTTACCAAAAGGTTTTTTAGAGCGGTCGAAAGGGCGTTCATTATCCGACTCCAATTTACGACGAGGAGCATCCCCTTCTTTTCTATCAAAAGATTTGCGGGGCGCATCACTGCGTTCTTTTCTTTCAAAAGGTTTGCGATCCTTGCTATCTTCAAATGTACGACGCGGAGCATCCCCATCTTTTCTGTCAAATGATTTGCGGGGCGCATCGCTGCGTTCTTTTCTTTCAAAAGGTTTGCGATCCTTGCTGTCTTCAAATGTACGACGTGGTGCATCCCCATCTTTTCTGTCAAATGGTTTGCGATCTCTCGATTCAAAACGTCCTTCAGCACCCGACTTCCTATTATCTTTGTAGCCTTCTTTCTTTTTGTCGCCGAAAGATTTTTTGCCACTAGCTTCACCTGTATTTCTATCAGATTTTTCGCCAGCTTGCTTGCCAAAAGTTTTTTCGAAATAAGAATTGGGATTTGTTTTTTTACTCATATTGATTGCTTGCGCCCTTATAGTGAATGTGGATAAATACGGCGCCAACTGCGAAGTTACGAGATGCGGCTCTATTATTCTATTTTAGCACTTTAATTATCATTTCAACATTAGGCAACCATACTTGTTAGCAGCATTTTACAAAAAGGGAATTATCGAAGCGGGATGCGATGAAGCTGGCCGCGGATGCCTTGCTGGGCCTGTATTTGCAGCTGCTGTTATTTTGCCGCAGGATTTTTATCACCCTTTACTCAACGATAGCAAATTGCTGAGTGAGCCTAAGCGCGCCATACTTCGACCCATTATCGAGCAAGAAGCCATTGCCTTTGCCGTTGCCGCGATCGACAATAATGAAATTGATCGAATCAACATTTTAAAAGCATCGATAAAGGGCATGCATGAGGCCGTATCACTCTTAACAGTGAAACCAGAATTACTCTTGATTGATGGGAATCGTTTTATTCCCTATTTGGGTATACCGCACCAGTGCATCGTCAAAGGCGACAGTAAATTCGCCAGTATAGCCGCAGCCAGTATATTGGCAAAAACATACCGAGACGAATTTATGCTCTCTGCTCATGAAGAATTTCCAGAGTACCATTGGCATCAAAACAAAGGCTATCCCACCTTGCAACACAAGCTTGCCATAGCACAATTTGGTCTTAGTAAAATGCATAGGCAAACTTTTAATAGTGTTTTGTAAATTGAAATGACACTTATGCAAAGTAATTACTATTTTATGTACATTACCATATAATTAAAAAACAAAAAACTTGTTTTTGTGTATATTTTTATACTATGAAAACAGGTTTACTAGCAATTATTTACATTACTTTTTGGAGTTTAGGCTCCTTTGCGCAATGCCCCTATATTAAAGCTGCCCTTGTAGATGCCTCTAACGCAGGATTGCCTTCAGGTGAAGGGAAAAATGAATTTATTATCTTCAATACTGGTTCGAGTAGCATCCCTGTCAATTCCATTTTCTTAAGCTATGGAACAAGTACAACATCTACCTCATTTTCGGTGGATGGCGCTTCTCTACCGAGTATTTGGGTTTCACCCACTAGCTCGGGCTTAATGAGCAATTCAGGAGGGACAATAACTCATATAAGCTCTGGTAGCATTCCGGCCAATCGTAATGTGGTGGTCATTTCCAAAGACAATGCAATCAGCTACGATTTTCAAGCTTTTGGCACAGATGTATATGTATTGTCTTTTGATCAGACATTGCCCGGTGTATCAGGATTTTTGAGCTCGGGGCGTTTCCCGAATACAGGTGCTGCTGAACGCTATTTTCGTATCCATCAGGGAGCACTTTGTAAGGATACTGTATCCTATATACCCGATAGTTTATTTGGTGGAGACGGAGCCGGTGTGGTTTGGAATGCGAGCGGTATTCCCAATTATCAAAACACTGGTGGATCGGGTGTTGTTTTGCCGATTGCCTTATTGCATTTCGATGCAAAAATGATTGCCAACACCTTGCAATTAACTTGGGCTACTTCGGATAAGAGTAGCGCTCGACTGTTTGAAATAGAAAAAAGTAAGGACGGTATCTTGTATGATGCAATAGCGACAATCAAGGCCAAAACAAATACAGAAGGCAACAAGATGGAATACACTTATACTGACAAAACAACAACTCATGGGATTGTATTGTACCGATTACGCATCTTAGACGGGGAAGGCCGTTCAAGCTTTTCCGCTACCCAAAAAATGAAGCTTGAAGACAATTCCTCCCAGCAGACTTATCTATATCCCAATCCTGTACACAATCAGCTATTTGTTACCAACACTAAAGGTTTTACTGCAGGTCATATTGTAGACCTTATGGGTAAACGCATTTTGGAGCTAGGCCTAAAAGAGGGTAACAATACCTTGGAACTAAGCGAATTGCCGAAAGGCGTTTATTGGCTGCAATTAAAATCATCTACGGATATTGAAAATCATCAAATTAGCAAAGATTAAAGAAATCGCCTATCTTGCTTTTCTTTTTTACTGCTGTGTTCTTTTTGAGGATGCAGCAGTTTTTCTGTACACCAATCTATCGATATGAAAAAGGCGCTAATCCAATTACATGTTGCCGTATTGTTATGGGGTTTTACAGGTGTGCTAGGCAGGCTCATTAGTTTAGATGCCCCTATGTTGGTTTGGTATAGAATGTTGCTCACCGCACTATTTGCACTCGTGATTTTATTGGCGAGCAAAAAATGGATCAAAGTAGATCGAGTTGGTTTAAAGAAATTAGCGGCCATTGGCGGTATGATGGCGGCCCATTGGATAGCCTTTTATGCAGCCATTAAATATGCCAATGCCTCCATAGCACTAGTATGCCTTTCTACTTCAAGTGTATTTACATCCGTGTTAGAACCTTTGCTCAACAAAACAAAATTTAACCTGAAAGAGCTTTCCTTTGGCATGCTTGCTTTGTTGGGTATGTTTTTGATTTACCATTTCCAAACAGTATTTGGCATAGGCATTGCCTTGGGTATCTTGGCAGCTTTATTGAGTTCCATTTTTACAATTTACAACAAAAGAATCGCAGCGGAATACCCTGTGCGCACTATGGTTTTTTATGAAATGAGCACTGGTTTTTTAATTATGAGCAGCTTGCTGCCTTTGCTCTATTATTATGCGCCCGAGACCCATTTTATCCCTGCACAACAACATTTTGGCCAAGTAGTGCGTGAACTACCCGAAAGCCTATTGCAGTATAAAAACGATTGGATTTGGCTGGTCATTCTAGCCCTTTGCTGCACCGTATGGGCACAAACATTGGCCTTAAATGCGCTGCAAAAACTGAGTTCATTCACCACCACCCTTACCGTAAACATGGAACCTGTTTATGGCATTTTATTGGCCGTTCTCCTTTTTAGAGAAGATAAAGATTTGAATGTGGGCTTTTTTGCAGGCATGGGATTGATATGCCTATCGGTCGTGCTTCAGATGCGTGCACTTATTATGGACAATAGAAGTGCACAAATTACGACTTAGCGCTACGATTGTTTCGATACCAAATAATGCCTAATACCGATATGAAGGTTATGGGCAGTAAGGCCAGGTAAATGATGCCATTGTTCAAGCCGTCAGCGCCTTTGTCACCAAGCTGATTGGCCGTTTGGGTACAAACGGAGCAGCCTTGAGCCCATAAATTGGGGTAGGCCAATACAGATAAAAAAATGGTTGCCAATAGCTTTTTCATTTCCTGAAATTAAGTAACACGATGACCCAAAATTAAGGGCTATTTCTCGTTTATTTAAAATTAAAATTCCAACTTATAGAAGGCACAAAACGAAACAAACTGTACTGTACGGCTTGTGTAAGATTAGGGTTAGTAGGGTCTTCACGAAAATTAATGATAAAGGCATTTTCTCTACCATAAACATTATATACACTTAATGCGAGTTCGGAACTAAAATGCTTGCGCTCACGCAGCTTACAAGTAGCGCCAATATCTAAACGATGGTAAGCAGGCATGCGGTATCCATTTCGCTCAGAGTACAAAAAGTAGGCGCGATTATTGACACTATATTTTCCGCTTGGGAAGGTTACTGCATTACCGGTGTTATAGACAAAGGTGCTGGAGAAAGTCCATTTTTTATTGAGGTGATAAATGCCCACGAGAGCAAGGTTGTGCGTTTGATCTTGGCGTGCAGCATACCAATCTCCGTTGTTAATACCGTCTATTTTACGCTCGGTGCGTGCAAGGGTATAGCTTATCCAGCCTGTGAACTTTCCTTCTTTTTTCTTTACCGAAAACTCAGCACCATAGGCCCTACCGATGCCAAACAGCAACTGTCCTTCTACTAATTCATTGACATTGATTTCGGCACCATCTTTATAATCTACCTGGTTTTGCATGCCTTTATAATAGGCTTCTACGCTGGTTTCGTATTGGTTATCTTTTAAATTCCTGTAATAACCCAATGAAACTTGATCAGCAATTTCGGGCTTGATGACATTGCTATTGGGTATCCATCTATCGGTAGGACTGGTAGAGGTGGTGTTAGACAACAAATGCATGTGTTGGGTATTACGTGCATAAGATGCTTTAATAGAATGGGCATCGTTAATGATGTAGGAACCTGAGATACGAGGCTCGGGGTTTACATATGTTTTTACAAATTCACCACTGGCATAAGTAGTGGTATCAATTGCTTTACCATTTTTGTCGAAGTTATAAAATTGGCCTGAACCCAAGACCGAGTAAATACTTAAGCGCAAGCCATAAGAAAGGCTAAAATGAGGAGATGCTTTCCAATCATTGTTCACAAAAGCTGCATTTTCCCAACCATATCTTTTACTCACTGCAAAATTATTGACACCCGAAGTTAAAGACGCTTTTATCGTACCGGGAACAATATCATGATAGATTGAATTGAAGCCAAACTTGATGGTGTTTTTGGGATTGGGGTAATATTGAAATTCTTGCTTCAAATTCCAATCGGTAATAATGGACGTAATTTTAAAGTCATTTTCAGCAATTTTCAGACCAATATTGTAATTGTAATTGCTGTAAATAAGAGAGGTGTTTGAAAATAATTTTGCATTGAAAACGTGGTTCCAACGCAAAGTCCCTGTTGCATTACCCCAATCAATACCAAAAATATTAGCTACACTCAATACATCTTTTCCAAAATATCCCGAAAGGAAAATCCTGTCCTTCTCGCCAATGGTGTAATTGGCCTTAAGGTTAAGGTCATAAAAATAGAGCTTGTTGTTGCGTTGGCTTTCATTAGGGGAAAGCTTCAAAAACATATCGGCATAAGTGCGGCGCCCTGAGATCAAAAAGGAGCCTTTATCTTTTTTTATAGGCCCTTGCACCATCAAGCGCGATGCAATTAAACCTAATCCACCCGATACTTCATAATTTTTGTTGTTACCATCATTCATCCGTACATCCATCACACTAGCCAAGCGCCCACCATATTGGGCGGGCATATTGCCTTTATACAGCGTTACATCTTTAAGCGCATCAGAGTTAAAGGTGGAAAAGAAACCTAATAAATGGGAAGCATTGTATACAGTGGCCTCATCCAACAATATTAGGTTTTGGTCGGCAGCACCTCCGCGCACAAAAAAGCCACTATTACCATCACCAGCCGATTTTACACCCGGTAATAATTGTAAGGTTTTAAGAATATCACGCTCGCCAAATAGCACAGGAATATCTTTGATTTGTGCCATGCTGAGGCGCTCCATGCCCATATTGGTAGAGGTTACATTGTCATTTTTGGCCACAGAGCGTATCTCTACCATATTGAGCTCATTACCTTTTTCAAGCAGGGAAATATTCTTTGTCACATTTGCTTTGAGCGAAATTTTTTCGACATGCGTTTGATAACCCAAAAAACTATAAATAAGCGTGTAATCACCCGGTTTCAATGACAAAGAATACAAGCCATATTCATTGGTGGTGGTACCAATGGTTTTGTTTTCTGCAATTTGGATAATAACCCCGATGAGTTGCTCTCCATTAGAGTTGTCTTTAATCGTACCCGAAATAGTAACATTTTGAGCATTTACAGTTGTGCCTAATAACAAAAAAAGAAGGAGTACACTTAGGTTTTTCATAGAATATAATAACGCTGCGCAAATGTAGGGGGCACAGACATTGATACGCACAAAAGGAAATACAACAAAAAGCTAAATATTACTTCTAAATAAACATGCTTTACTCCATAAAAAATGCGCCACAATATGGCGCATTTTTTATGGAGTATCTACAGAACAATTATTTTCTAGTAAATACTTTTTTTATAATCTTGTTAGGACCACCACCTGACATAACAGAGGGTTCGTATACACAATTGAGCGTAATCACATTATCTGTTAATGTGCCCGTACCCGATATTTTGCCACTATTGGGATTATTAAAAACATAGTCTTGACTATATAAAACAACCGTTTTGGCCGTACAATTAAAATCCATAGCATAATAGTTCTTATAATCATAAATGATATTGCCATCTATGCCCATTCGATTAAGAACAGTGCTATATAAAGCTTGCTCAACCCCATCAATCGTTTCTTTTACTTCATAATTGCCTGCGTAAGAAAAATTACAAGGAAGTGCCACAGTAACGGTAAAAGTGTAGGTTTTCTTAACCCCTGAAGCATTTTTAGCAACCAGCTTTATGGGATATACGCCAGATTTAATGTTATTATTTAAGGTAACCTCCATTAAGGACGTATAATTGGGAATGCCACTAGTTGTACTGAATTTAACTTCAATCCCAGTTGGTAAACCTTCTAGATTAAGGCTAACATTTTCTTGACTGAGGGTCAGCTGACTTATGGCTAAGGCAATCGTTTTAAATTCATAATCATAGGTTCTATCATCGTAACCCAAACTAAAATCGTAAAGACCGTCAATTCTAACATCTAATACTGGATCTGTAGTTGTTTTTGAATCCTTCTTACAAGCGGACAACAAAAGTGTACATAAAGAGATAAATAAAAGGAGTTTTTTCATGATGTTTAAAATTTGTGCAAATATAAAGTAATTGATACATAAAAATGGGTGTCGAAACACATCGACACCCATTAAACATTGAACTTTAAAAATGAAACATTAAAGGCCTCTTCCGTGGCAAGCCTTGTATTTTTTGCCGCTACCGCAAGGGCAATCGTCGTTTCGGCCAATTTTAGGGCCGGCCACTACGGGTTGCTGTTTGGGTTGCGGAACAGGCTCTTGGTAATAATCGCGCTCATTTGCGGCATAATCATCACCCACATTATCTATTTGCGCCTTGTTATCGTAATAATCACTCATGTCGGTGCGTTGCTGCGGCAACTGTGCAGCTTGGACAGGTGCCTCTTGCGTAGGTATGCCCGCACGGAACAAGAAAGAGATAATAGTACGGTTGATTTCGAGGTTCATTTGCTTGAACAAATCTGCTGCTTCGAATTTATAAATCAACAGTGGGTCTTTTTGTTCGTAGGAGGCCATTTGTACCGAGTTGCGCAATTCGTCCATGCGGCGTAAATGGTCTTTCCAAGCATCATCAACTAAAGAAAGTGTGATATTTTTTTCTAATTCCTGAATAACCGGGCGAGAATCTGCCGCTACTGTTTCTTCAAGATTGGCATACACTTGTAGCCCACGAATACCATCGGTAAAAGGCACTACAATGTTTTCTACTTTGCCGCGGTTTTGCTCCAACACCTCACGTAGCTGTGGCGTCATCTGCTCACGGATACTGTTCATTTTTCGGGTATAAAATTCTTTGGCTTGTTGGTACAACTCCTCGCCAAAAGCCTGTGCATTTCCTTTTGCAATAAGCGCCTCATCAATCTGTGGTTCAAACGCAAGATGCTTGGCCACTTCGACACGCATAATAGCAGTATCTCTAGTTTGTACTGCTTGCTTGGCAAGGTCTTGGCATACATCATACATGGCATTGTCTAAGTCAATAGCCAAACGATCGCCGTACAATGCATGGTTGCGGAATTTGTAAATGACATTGCGTTGCGCATTCATCACATCATCGTACTCTAGCAAGCGCTTACGAATACCAAAGTTGTTTTCTTCGACTTTCTTTTGGGCACGCTCGATAGAATTGCTAATCATGCTGTGCTGCAGCATTTCACCTTCTTTATGCCCCATTTTATCCATCAAAGAAGCGATTCTTTCCGAACCAAATAAGCGCATCAATTCATCCTCAAGCGACACAAAGAATTGGGAAGTTCCTGGATCCCCTTGTCGGCCCGCACGACCACGCAATTGCCTATCTACACGACGGCTTTCATGACGCTCAGTGCCTATAATGGCCAAGCCACCAGCGGCTTTGACTCCTTCGCCCAATTTAATATCCGTACCACGACCAGCCATATTGGTGGCAATCGTTACTGCACTAGACAAACCTGCTTCGGCTACAATTTGTGCCTCGCTTTGGTGCTGTTTGGCATTCAATACGCGGTGTGCAATTTTCTTTTGTTGTAACATTCTGCCCAACAATTCCGAAACTTCTACAGATGTTGTACCGACCAATACTGGTCGTCCAACCGCTGTCAAGGCTTCGATTTCGTCAATAACCGCTTTGTATTTTTCACGTTTCGTTTTATACACCAAATCTTGTTGGTCTTTGCGCGAGATCGGAATATTGGTGGGGATGGTAACTACATCTAATTTGTAAATGCTCCAAAACTCGCCTGCCTCTGTTTCGGCAGTACCGGTCATGCCACAAAGCTTGTGGTACATCCGGAAGAAATTTTGCAAAGTAATCGTAGCAAACGTTTGTGTAGCCGCTTCTACAGTTACATTTTCCTTGGCTTCGATAGCTTGATGCAAGCCATCGCTATAACGCCTACCATCAAGAATACGGCCAGTTTGTTCATCTACAATCTTCACTTTACCTTCCATCACCACATACTCAATGTCTTTATCAAATAAGGTATAGGCTTTTAATAATTGCTGCAAAGAATGGATACGGTCGGCCTTGATGGCATAATCTTGCAATAAGGCATCCTTCTGTGCAACGATTTCTTCTGCTGGCAAACCGCTTTTTTCGATGGCAACTAGCTCAGTTGAAATTTCTGGAAGCACAAAAAAGTTGGGATCTTCGCCATTTTTGGTAATGGTTGCCAAACCTAGATCCGTAAGGTCTACGCTATTGTTTTTCTCATCGATAGCAAAATACAATTCAGCATCTACCTTGGGCATGTTTTTATTTTGCTCTGCAATGTAAAAATGCTCTGCCTTTTGCAATATTTGCTTATTACCTTCTTCGCTCAAAAACTTAATGATGGCGCTATTCTTCGGCAAACCTCTATAAGCGCGAAACAATTGTAAGCCCCCGCTTTCTTTATCGGTTTTACCTTCGGCAATTAATTTTTTTGCTTCGGTTAAAGATTGATTGACTACCTTCTTTTGGAGTTCTATTAAATATTCAATTCGGGGTTTTAATAGATGAAATTGTTGTTCATCCCCCTTGGGCACTGGTCCAGAAATAATCAATGGCGTACGTGCATCATCAATTAAAACACTATCTACCTCATCCACCATCGCAAAATGAGGCTTGCGTTGCACCTTCTCTTCGGGATGATGCACCATATTATCGCGCAAATAATCGAAGCCAAATTCATTATTGGTTCCGTAAGTAATATCTGCTAGATATGCATTTCGGCGTTGAGGCGAATTAGGCTGATGTTTATCAATACAATCCACTGTCAATCCTAACCATTCAAAAATGGGACCATTCCATTCTTGGTCACGACGAGCCAAATAATCATTCACCGTAACAACATGCACCCCTTCACCTGCTAAAGCATTAAGGTATGAAGGCAGTGTAGAAACCAAGGTTTTACCCTCACCAGTGGCCATCTCGGCAATTTTACCTTGATGAAGAATGGTACCACCAATAAGTTGCACGTCATAATGCACCATATTCCACGAAACAGGTACACCAGCAGCCAACCAATTGTTTTTATAAATAGCCTTGTCGCCTTCAATACGCACATAATCCCGCTCGGTGGCTAAATGCATATCTTGTTCTGTAGCGCTAGCAACTACTTCGGCATTTTCTTTAAATCGACGAGCAGTTTCCTTTACCACAGCAAAAGCTTCAGGCAAAATTTGCTCTAAAACAACTTCTATTTGCTCATCGCGCTTTTTGATTAATTTATCAACATCATTATAGATGGCTTCCCTTGCTTGTACATCTTCTGAGGAAAATGTCTCCGCTTGAGCTTTTTTATCTGCTATTTCTTTGTCTACTGCAATCAAATGCTCTTTGATCCGTGTACGAAATTCTATTGTTTTGCTTCGCAATTGATCGTTGCTTAGTACAGCATATTCTTGAAAATACTTGTTGGTATTTGTAATAAATGGCTGAACCTTTTTAACGTCTTTATCTGACTTGTTGCCACCGAATAATTTGGAGATAATTCCGATCATTTTTATAAATAATTTTCAAAGTTCTTTGCTGTGCAAAAAACCAAATTGTGATGTATTTGTACCTTATTTCTCCTTTACGTCAAATATTGTGCAAAAAAATAAACTCTGACAGCATGACGCAAAAAGATGCCAAAACTATGAAAAATAGGCTATTTCGGCAAAAAAATGGCTGATAAAAAAAACTCTTTAAAAAAAATATTGCCAAACTATTGCAAGACAATAAATTTTTTATGTACTTTGGGTTCGATTTTAGAAAAACGTACAACAATTATGAAAAAAACTTTCATCCTCCTTACTACTGTTTTAGCTTCTGTATTTGCAACCGAAACTAAGGCACAAGATGCAGAAAAAGAAATAGTAAAAGTATATCGTTGGTACAGCCCAACTGATGCTAGCTACCGTACAGTTGCCGAAGGCGAAAACCCAGATGGTCAAATGCTAAACTGGCAATACAAAGACAAAACCTTGATGTTCTTTGCATACCGCAATCCAGGTGCTGACCGTGTTGCTGTAAATAGTTGGTACAATCCTACAACTAAAGACTATGCAAGCATTGCAGAAGATGAATATACAGATGACCAAATGATTAAAATGGGTTATTCTGACAAACATGTTCAGTTCTATGCACCAACCCGTCGTGGAGCTAACCAAGTTTCTGTATATCGTTGGTTTGTACCTAAGAGCAAAGACTGGGTAACTATTGCCGAAGAAGGTGATACTGATGCCTATTTCAAAAAAGGTTACCGTCATAAATCTTTCCAATACTATGGTATTAGCCGCGGTAGTGATGTGATGATTTACAACCAACTTTAATTTTCCAAAAAGTTTTACATCCAATAATAAAAAAAGAGATTGCTACCAGCAATCTCTTTTTTTCGTTAAAAGAATCGATATCAGGTTATTACATTACCTGTACGATCAAAAATTTCAAATATTGGGTGGTGGGTACATGCCATAATATGGGATGGTCTGAAGCCTGTGTTTGCCAAGTTACTTGTCTGATTTTTCTTTTGGCATCTTTGGCTGCGGCTTCGATTGTTTTTAAGAACTGATCGGGAGACACAAGATTCGTGCAAGAGGCCGTCACCAAAAAGCCCCCTGGCTTGGTGAGTTTCATTCCTCTTAGGTTTATTTCTTTGTAGCCTGTAATGGCCTTATCGATATTGGCTCTGCTTTTGGTAAATGCAGGAGGGTCGAGCATCACCACGTCATATTTCCGACCTTCTTTCACCCAGTTTTTGAGTGCATCAAAAGCGTTGACCGATTCAAATCTACAGGTGTTTTCAAAACCATTGAGCAGGGCATTTTTGCGTGCAGTCTCTACAGCATGATCTGAAATATCAAGTCCTAAAACACTTTTAGCACCATATTTTGCCGCATGTAAAGAGAAGGTACCCGTGTAGCAAAAAGCCTCGAGCACATCGGCATCTTTACAAATATGCTGTATCGCACGGCGATTATCTTGCTGGTCGAGAAAATATCCTGTCTTTTGCCCATTTTCAATATCCACATGAAATTTCAAACCATTTTCGTTGAGGATAATATTGGTATCGAATGGATCTGAAAGAAAGCCTTTGATTTGCTGCATGCCTTCTAATTCACGCACAGGAACATCATTGCGCTCATAAATACCTTTGGGCTTAAAAATGTCTTGCAATGCCTTGACTATAGCTTCTTTCCAGCGTTCAATACCCAAAGCTAACGTTTGAATCACGATATAATCATTGAATTTATCAATGATCAAAGCGGGCAAACCATCCGCTTCGCCAAAGATTAGACGACAGTTTTCGACATAACCAATCTGTTGGCGATAAGCCCAAGCATCGGCAATGCGTCGATGAAAAAAACGATCATCAATTTGTTCATTTTTATCACGAGTGAGCAAGCGAATCCGTATTTGAGAGGCTGGATTTACATAGCCTTTGCCCACAAAGGAGCCGCCGTAAGAATACACCTCTACAATATCTCCAGGATTATAATCGCCATCACTATCACCCAATTCGGTTGCAAATATCCAAGGATGCCCGAGTAATATTCTATCTCCTATTTTTTTGCGCAGAAAAAATTTAGCCATAAGTCAGCAAAGATACTTGAATGCACAGAGGCTTAAGGAATATTTTTTCTTTTGTCGGCATAAAAAAAGCAGCATTGTATATTTTACAATGCTGCTATCAAAAAAATATTACTCCCTACAACTTTACCCGCATATTATAAAAAACAAAGCTCCAAATATCAGCGGCTTCTTCTATCAATTTTGAAGTAGGCTTACCGGCACCATGGCCAGCTTTACTGTCGATACGAATGAGCAAAGGCTTGGGGCAATCATGGCTCGCAGCCTGCAATGTAGCAGCAAACTTAAAAGAATGTGCGGGCACTACACGGTCATCATGATCGGCAGTGGTAATGAGTGTAGCAGGATAACACAATTCTTTTTTCACATTATGGAGGGGTGAATACCGTATAAGATATTCAAACTGATCTTTTTGGTCACTACTGCCATATTCTACAGCCCAGCCCCAGCCTACTGTAAACTTATGATAACGCAACATATCCAACACCCCTACTTGTGGTATCGCTACGGCAAACAACTCAGGACGTTGGGTCATACAGGCACCTACCAGCAAGCCGCCATTTGAACCGCCACGGATGGCAAGCCGCCTAGGATTTGTATACTTCTCTTCTATCAAAAATTCTGCCGCTGAGATAAAGTCATCAAAAACATTTTGCTTATTATCGAGCATACCGCCTTTATGCCAATCCTCGCCATACTCGCCACCACCACGCAAATTGGCTACACAATACACCCCTCCATTTTCTAAAAAAACCATATTCGCCACAGAAAATGCAGGAGTAAGGCTAATGTTAAAACCACCATATCCATAGAGCAAAGTTGGGTTTGTACCATCGAGCTTGATACCTTTTTTGTAGGTCATAAACATCGATACCTTTGAACCATCTTTTGAAGGAAAGAAAACCTGTTTGGTTTCGTAATCTTCGGGATTAAATTGTACTTCAGATTGTTTAAATAATGTTGACTTTCCTGTTTCGATATCGTACTTAAATACCGTGGGTGGATACACATAAGAGGTAAAGGTGTAAAAGAAAAAATCGTCTTGTTTGTAACAACCAAAACCGGATGCCGTACCCAATCCTGGCAATTCTATTTTGCGTTCCAAAGTGCCGTCAGTAGAGTATTGTACAACATTTGTACAAGCACGGCGCAAATAACTGGCAAAGATTTTTCCTCCACCTGTACTCACCCCTTCAAGCTTTTCATGCTGTTCAGGAATGATAATTTTGGGCTCAGATTGGAGCTGTGTAGGGTCCATCATCACTACTTTGTAATTGGGTGCGCCATCATTGGTTTGCACCAATAATTTTCCATCCACATGATCAATTACACTAGCATTAGTAGCAAAGCCAGGAACAAGGGTTATAAAATTCTTCGCTGAAGGATTCCCTAAATCTTTGACCTTAATTTCACTACCATCTGTACCCTCCGAAATACCCAAAACCAAGAAACGTTCGTCTTCGGTAAGACTTGCTCCTACATAGCGTAAGGGGTGATCTTTATCTTCATAAATCAATATATCTGCTGATTGAGCTGTCCCTATTTTATGGTAGAATATTTTTTGAAATTCAGTTTTGGCTGAAAACTTGGTGGCTTCATTTTTGGGTTTTTCATAACCACTGTAATAAAAGCCTTCATCGCCAGCCCAACTTATTCCGGTAAACTTTACATACTCCAATTTTTCATTCAATAGCTTCCTGCTAGAAAAATCCATGATATAGATTTCCTGCCAATCAGAGCCCGATGCAGATACAGCATAAGCGAAATATCGTTGCTTTTTGGAAAAGGCTGTCGCTTGCAAAGCAATCGTACCATCATTGGATAGTTTGTTAGGATCAAGGAGCACCTCTGCCTTGCCCTTCAAACCCTTCTGAACAAACAAAACAGATTGATTTTGCAGTCCATTATTTTTATAGGTCAAGAAGTATTCTCCTTCTTTTTGGGGCGCAGAATTTTTGGGATAATCCCATAATTCTGTCAACCGCTTTTTTATTTTATCTCTAAAGGGGATGCCGGCAAAATAACTATTCGTTAGCGCGTTTTGGGCTTTCACCCAAGCCTCCGTCTGGGCAGCGGTATCATCTTCGAGCCAACGATAAGGGTCAGAAATTTTTTTGCCAAAATAATCATCTACCTGCGAAACCCGCTCTGTTCGGGGATATTCAATCTTTTGTGCCATAGAAAAAGTAGTGCTCGTTGCCATCAAGGCTCCTAAAGCAATTATTGTACGCCTCATAGTTTGCGTTTTGTATTTTGTGAAAAAAGGAATTAAAAGCGGATTGTTTTGCAAAATAAGCACAAATCGATAATTGAACTTTGCTTTGTTGTATTATGCTATTTTTGTACAAACTACTCTTGATGCACAAAGCGCCTTACATTTTATTGTTCATCCTATTTTTCTATGCACAAGCATTAATGGCACAACCTTTTGATACTATACGTATCGATCAAGGTAATGGCTGGCAAGCAATCCAAATACTCGGGAACAAAACCATCCTTGCCGAAGGAACAATGAAAAATAACCTTAAAGAAGGGGTCTGGAATAGCTATTGGGAAACGGGCTTCCCACAAGAAATAACGGCTTATCGAAATGGGAAAAAAAACGGACTTTATGTAAAGACTGGCGCAGATGGATACGTAGAACAAATGGCTACTTACACTAACGATTTGCTTAATGGGCCATACCGCCTCTACAATAAAGGGGCTTTTATCCTAGAAGAAATTTATTTTAAAAATGGAATTAAAAATGGATCGTATACCAAATGGTATAACAATGGCAATAAGCAGGAGCAATGCACTTTTATTAAGGAACTAAAAGATGGCGCAGCCAATTGGTATTATGAAAATGGTAAAAAAGCAGCCTTGTACCACTATAAAAATGGGCAAATGCACGGTAAAGCAATAACTTACAATGAGCAAGAGGAAGTAACCGAAGAAGGTTCTTATGAGCATGATGAACAAAGTGGCCCCTGGAAAGAATATTATAATGGAAAAAAAATAAAGGCGGAAGGCAACTATTCTAATGGTGAAAAAAATGGAATTTGGAAAGAATACGATACCAATGGCAAAACCACCAGAACCATTGAATACAAAAACGGCAAAGAACTCTAGTATAATATGGCACAAACAGTTTTAGTTATAGACGATGAAATTTCCATCCGCAGTACCCTTACCGAAATTTTAAGCTTTGAAGGTTATAAAGTTGAAGGGGCATCGGATGGAGCAGAAGGGCTAAAAAAAATTTTAGCGAATAACTATGACTGCGTTATTTGTGATATTAAAATGCCCAAGATGGACGGAATCGAAATGCTAGACAAAGTGATGGCCCAAAAACCCGAAACACAAATCATCATTATCTCTGGCCATGGCAATATTGAAATGGCGGTAAAGGCTGTAAAAAAAGGCGCATTCGATTATATACCTAAGCCACCCGACCTCAACCGAATGCTCCTTACGCTACGCAATGCCATGGAGAAAAAAGAACTTGTTGTAGAAACCAAACAATTGCGCGAAGAAGCAGAGCAAAAAGTTTTTGGCAAATCGGATATGATTGGCAGCTCGCCCGAAATAGAAAAAATACACAAAATACTAGCCAAAATCGCACCAACAGAAGCACGTGTACTCATCACTGGAGAAAATGGTGTGGGAAAAGAATTGGTAGCCAAAAATTTACATAAAAACAGCAATAGAAGCAAAGGGCCTCTGGTAGAAGTAAATTGTGCCGCTATACCTGCCGAACTAATAGAAAGTGAATTATTCGGTCACGAAAAAGGTGCATTTACTTCGGCCGTAAAAACACGCATTGGCAAATTTGAACAAGCTAATGGTGGCACCCTTTTTCTTGACGAAGTGGGCGATATGAGCCTTGATGCGCAAGCCAAAGTGTTACGCGCCTTACAAGAAGGCAAAATAACACGGGTAGGTGGTGATACTGAAATAAAAGTAAATGTGCGGGTAATCGCTGCAACCAACAAAGATTTATTGAAAGAAGTGGAAGAAAGGAAATTTCGGATTGACTTATACCACCGATTAGGTGTCATGCTGATCCATGTACCTTCGCTCAATCAGCGCAAAGATGATATTCCTGTGCTTACAGAACATTTCCTCCACCATATTGCCTTGGAATATAATCAACCCACCAAAACAATCGAGCCAGCGGCCATGCAACTCTTAACCAAACACCAATGGACAGGTAATATTCGCGAACTCAAAAATGCCGTAGAGCGCTTAGTTGTTTTAGCCGACAAAGTGATTACGAAAAAAGATATTGAGTCCTACATTTTAATGAAATAATTAAAGGCCTTTAAGTCCCTTTCGCTTATGGGTGCCCATACAGCATATCGGTTAAGAGCAAGATAAACTAAGCTGAAAGTGATATTTTTTGCCCTATTCACCTGAGTGAAAACCAAAAATTCAAGCAGGGGGTAATTCCTTTGGGGTTTTGTGCTTGATGGGCCTTAAGGCGGCCCTAGCGCAACTGGAGTGCAGTAAACCTTATAATTATTGATTTACAATGATTTGCAAATCCAAAAACAACAAGACAAATCCGAAGAATTGACAAAAAGCTAAGCCTAAGGAAAAATGAAACGAAAAAAGCTACAAAGCAATGCTCGCGACCCTATTTTCCCGATGTTGCAAGTTCTTTTCCCGATTTTGAAAGGGTCTTTGCTGCTTGTGGGGCTACTTTTGCCTCGAATTAAAAAAACAAGCAAATCAGATGAATCATAAATTATTAAGCTCAATAGCCATTTTAGGCAGCATATTAGCCTTTACTTCTTGCAAAAAAGAAGAT
The DNA here is from genome assembly GCA_034680125.1 of Chitinophagaceae bacterium. Classification (GTDB taxonomy): domain Bacteria; phylum Bacteroidota; class Bacteroidia; order Chitinophagales; family Chitinophagaceae; genus Rurimicrobium. The sequence continues at coordinate 7,637 of JAXITL010000024.1, read as the reverse complement.
AAAAATACAGACCCTTCGGTGAAAGCCTATACGGTACCCTCGACCTATAATTTTGCCAATGCCAATCTTACGCAGAGTAGCCAATTGGTAAAAATGACAGTAGAAATCGATGCCTACCTCAAAAAGCCCAATACAGGGGCATTCACCAATATTGTAGCCATCGACCAAACCGTTTTGAACAATATGTTTAGCAACACAGCTAATCCTTTTACAGATGCTGCTTTGAACAACACTGGTATCAACATCAATAATTTTACTTCAGAAGCATCTTTGTACAAAGCCTATGCCGATAGCGTACTTATTTTTAATAATGGCGCAACGGCCAGCCAAGGTGTGGGTGGCTTTGTGGCTCGTGGTTCGGGCAAAATCATCGTTGGCCCAAGAGGTTTGGAATATGGCCAAGCTTTTACCAAAGGCGTTATGGGCGCTATGCTGTTTAAAGAGGCGGTAGCACATTTGCAAAGCATAAAAACACTCAATGTGGCCGATACGGCTACTGCACAAGCTAAGTTTGATGCTGCTTTCGGACTGTTTGGTGTGCCTACAGATTATGACCCTGCCAAAACGTATGCCAGCACAGATACCAACCGTCCGCTACTTTGGGGTGGCTACCTCGCCGAAAGAGGTAAAGCAATTAGCGCTGGTCCAATTATGTTCAATGCTTTCTTGAAAGGTCGTGCCGCAATAGGTGGTTACGATGTTGCTGTGCGTAATGAGCAAATAGATATTATTGTTGCCAAATGGGAACAATTGGCTGCTGCTGCGGCGCTTGAGTATGTAACATCGCCTACTACAAGTGCCAATGTGGGCAATAAAGGCTCGCAGTTGCACGCTATCTCCGAAGGTTTTGGTTTTATCGTGGCCTTCAAATATCGTCCGGCAAACAGTAAATTATCTGCTGTTGATTATCAAACCTTGAAAAGTATTTTCAATAAAGATTTGTATGAGTTAATCAACGACGCTTCGTTTACAGACTTGAAAGCTGCACAAGCTATTTTGAAAGCAACTTATGGTCTTTAATAGCTCAAAATAATATCATTTTTATTGAAGCGTTCAACAATAATAGTTGTTGAACGCTTCAGCAGTAAAAGCCCCAATTGACCTAATTTGCACCCGGAAAAACATTTGTGATGAAAAAAATTAGCGCCTTATTAATAGCATTAAGCTTCCTGCTGGCGGCTTTTATCTCGTGTAGCAAGCCCGAAAACAAAAACAATAATACTGTAAATGGTTTTGATAAAACCGCTATGCTCGCCAGCTATGCCAACAATTTAATCATACCGGCTTATGCAACAATGCAACAACAATTGGCTGCTTTGCAAACAGCCTCGGATGCATTTATTGCCAACCCCAATACAAGCACACAAGCTGCAGTAAAAACAGCCTATACCGAAACCCATTTGCAATATATTAGAATAGCCCCTTTTAATTTTGGTCCAGCTGAAAATGCCCTACTGGACAATTTCTTGAACTTTTCTGGCGGACTAGATTACAACTTCACCACAGATGGTTCCTTGACGGGCTTTTCGGTAGATACCAATAGCATCAACAACAATATTAGTTCAGGTGCTTACAATCTTGAAATGCTCACCAGAAATGCCTTTTACAGCCAAGGTTTTCCCGCACTTAATTACTTGTATTTTGGAAATGATGCGCTTACTCAGATGGATAGTAAAAGAGCAAAATACATCAATGACCTATTGGCCAGAATGAAAACTTTGCTAGATCAAGTGGCCACTGATTGGAATGGATACCGTGCCACATTTGTAGGCAATACCCAAACCAGCTCGGGAAGTCCGATAGCTAATATCGTCAATCAATTGTCCTACCAACTTGACCTTTTGAAAGGCCCAAGAATTGGATGGCCTTTGGGCAAACAATCGAACGGTACAATTTTTGAAACCAAATGCGAGGCATACTACGCAGGCATTTCCATGGCATTAGCTATCGAAAATCTGAATAGCGTTAAAAGACTTTATACTGGTAACAATGTTAGTGGCAAAGGCCTTTCAGATTATTTAATCGCGCTAAATCAATCAACATTAAACAGCGATATACTGGCACAATTTGATCTTTCACTTGCCACATTAAAAGCTATACCCGACCCACTGTCCAATACATTATTGACAAATCCTACCAAAGTTGATGAAGCTTATAAAGAGATCCAAAAATTAGTGACTTTAATGAAAACCGATGTCGCCTCGGCAACAGCTGTTCAAATCAGCTATGCCGATAATGATGGGGACTAATCAACAACTGTATACTTCGTGATGATAAGCTTGCCCCAAAAACTCCATTTCAACAAATCCGTATCTATAGCGCCACTCATTACGTTTCGGATTGTTTTTGGCTTGCTGATGTTTTTGAGCACTATGCGCTTTTGGTGGAATGGTTGGATTGACAGCATTTATGTTCAGCCCAAATTTCATTTTAGCTATGTAGGATTTGAGTGGGTGCATCCCTTTGGAAATACAGGAACGCATTTGCTTTTTTTATGCATCGCCGTTTCGGCATTAATGATTGCACTGGGCTTGTTTTACCGCATCGCAAGCATACTGTTTTTTATCAGTTTTACCTATGTAGAACTGATTGATGTTACTACTTATCTCAACCATTATTATTTCATTAGCCTAGTTGCATTCCTGCTCATTTTTCTGCCCGCTAATAAAGATTATGCATGGGACATGCGCCTGCATCCTGAGCAAAGAAGACTCAGTGTACCGGCTTGGTGCATAGGTATTTTACGATTTCAAATGGCAGTTGTATATGTTTTTGCAGGCATTGCCAAAATCAATCCTGACTGGCTTTTTGAGGCTTTACCCATGCGGATTTGGCTGCCCGGAAAAACACATTTACCCATCATCGGTTCTTTAATGTATGAGCCATGGGTGGCTTATTTGTTTTCATGGTTTGCTGCGGTGTACGATTTATTAATTGCGTTCTTTTTACTCAATAAAAATACAAGACCTTTTGCTTTTGCTTTCGTGCTGATATTCCATATCGCTACAGCCATTTTCTTTCCTGCCATTGGTATGTTTCCTTATGTTATGATTGCGAACAGCCTTATATTTTTCTCCGCTGCCTTTCATCAAAAATTACAATCCTATTTGCCCTTTTACCATAATCGATTAAAAAATACCCAGCCTGCAACATTAAGCTACCATTTTCAGTACAAACCTTTGATAAAGCTTACCCTGTATGCCTATATTGCTTTTCAATTGATTGTTCCTTTTCGTTATGTACTCTATCCGGGACATTTATTTTGGCACGAACAAGGATATCGCTTTTCGTGGCGAGTAATGCTCATGGAAAAATCTGGAGCAGCTTATTTTACCGTAAAAGACAAAAAGACGCATCAAAGCATAGAGGTTAACAATCGTGAATTCCTGACTCCTCTGCAAGAAAAAATGATGAGTACACAACCCGACTTGATTGTCAAATATGCACATCATATAGCACAGGAATTTCAAAAAAAAGGCTTTACGCAAGCAGCCGTATATGCCGAAATTTATGTGGCTTTGAATGGAAATCGTTCCCGATTATTCATTGATTCCAGCGTAAATTTGGCAGCTGAAAAACCAGGTTGGCAAGATTACAAATGGGTTTTACCCTACCATAAAACGAGCAATTAAACTGTGACAAAAACCATACTGACGATCTTATTTTTATTCATCTTTTCTGCCGGCAGCATGGCTCAAAAGCAATTTGCGCTGAGCGGAACAATTCGATTGGGCGATGAGGCAGCAGCCGATGCCAATGTTTTATTGCTGCCTGACTCCCTGACAAAAAGCACTAACGACAATGGTTTTTTTCGATTCACAAACTTGAAGCCCGGGAACTATCAATTACTCATCAGCTATATCGGACAAAAGGACTTGCTGAAAAGCGTGGAGATTATCGATAAAAGCATCAAGGTCGATATAGACATTGAAACGAAAAAATCCATCAACTTAAATGCAGTTGAAATTCGAAACAAAAACGAATCGGCTTCCGGCAAATTAAATGACGTTTCGGGTACAGCCATAAATGCTGGCAAAAAAACGGAGGTCATTTACTTGAAAAATATCAATGCAAATCTAGCTACCAACAACACACGCCAAATATATGCACGCATACCGGGCCTCAACATTTGGGAATATGATAGAGGAGGTTTGCAATTAGGCATTGGTGGGCGTGGACTAAGTCCTAATCGCTCTTCTAATTTCAATATTCGCCAGAATGGATATGACATCAGCGCAGATGCTTTGGGTTATCCGGAAAGTTATTACACACCTTCTGCTGAGGCTATTGACAGAATTGAAATTATTCGTGGCGCAGCAAGCTTACAATATGGCCCACAATTCGGAGGCCTCATCAATTTTGTGATGAAAGAAGGTGCAAGAGAAAAGCCCTTGGAACTAAGCACTCGACAAACTATGGGTTCATTTGGATTTGTCAATACTTTCAATAGTATTGGTGGTACAGTAGCTAAAAAGAAATTGAATTACTATGCCTTTTACCAATTTAAAAAAGGTGATGATTGGCGCCCCAATAGCCATTATGAGCAACACAACGCTTATGTACATTTGGCTTACGATGTCACTAAAAAACTGAAGATTACTGGCCAATACACCTTAATGAAATACCTGGCACAACAGCCCGGTGGCCTCACAGATGCCGCTTTTGAGCAAGATGCCGCACAATCTATACGGGCGCGGAATTGGTTTGGGGTAGATTGGAATTTAATTAGCCTGAATGTTGATTACAAAATCAATGAAAACGCGCGGATCAATTTCCGCAACTACACTTTGCAAGGCGGACGGGATGCGGTAGGACTTCTATCCTACATCAACCGCCCTGATAATGGAGGCAACCGAGATGTGATGAGGGATCAATACAGCAATTTTGGTTCTGAACTGCGCTATATCCAACAATACAAATTGATGAATGAATTGCACAGCACTTTTCTTGTAGGGGCTCGCTTATATAAAGGACTTACCCTGCGACAACAAGGAGATGGCACCAATGGCAGTGATGCCAATTTTAGCTTTATAGGTAACGAAGCCAATAGTTCAGATTTCCGATTCCCAGGCACCAATTTGGCTGCATTTGTTGAAAATATTTTTCAAATCAATAAGCGCTGGACGATTACGCCTGGCATAAGAGCAGAACATATCAATACCAAAGCCGATGGCTATTATTACAAGAAGAATATTTTTATTGCACCCGAAAAAATATTGGAAAACAAAGAAAGTCCAAGATCCTTTACCTTATTGGGTATAGGTACGGCCTATAAATCAAATTGGGGTGGAGAATTTTATGCCAATATTTCCCAAAATTACCGCTCCATCAATTTCAATGACCTTCGTGTTGTGAATGCTAATTTTCGTGTAGATCCAAATCTTACAGATGAAACGGGCTACAATGCTGATGCTGGTTTCAGAGGTAATTTTTGGGGATGGCTTTATATTGATGCAAGTGTTTTTTACCTCCGTTACAACAATCGTATTGGTTCGATTTTTTCACGTGATAGCAATTTTATGAGCTACCGCTTGCGCACCAATGTAGCAGATAGTCGTAATATAGGATTAGAATGCTTGGTAGAAGGAGATATTCTAAAAGCCATTAGCAAAGGCAAGTCGAAATACAAACTCAATGTGTACACCAATTTGTCACTAATCAATGCACGCTATATCAATACCAAAAACACCGCCATTGCTAATAAATTAGTGGAGAATGTTCCGCCCATATTATTCCGCACTGGAACTTCTTTTGGCACCACAAGATTCAATATTACCTATCAGTTTTCCTACCAAGGCAAGCAATATTCGGATGCCACCAATACAGTGTTAACGCCTACTGCTGTAGATGGCGCTATACCTGCATTTGCAGTGATGGATTTGAGCCTAAGCTACAACTGGCGACATTACACCATATTTTCGGGGGTCAACAATTTAACCAACAAAAAATACTTTACACGCCGAGCAGATGGATATCCAGGCCCGGGCATTTTACCGGCCGACAAAAGAAATATTTATGTGACCTTGCAGTATAAACTGTAAAAAATAGGCACACAAATTTTACTGCCTTAATATTGTAGCCAAATGGACCAAAAGCCGCAACAAAGTATTGGGCAAAAAATACTAGCCAAACCACAGGCAATTTTTGCTTTGGCTATTATCGTCTGCACGATTATGATTGCCTTTTTGGCTTATTTTTTAGCTCCAGATGCATCACCTAATGCTAATCGGATGATTGTGGAATTGGGCGCCAAAAAACCTGGATTTACTAAAGATCTACTGCTTGTACCTAAGCAGCATTCCGAAGAGCAATCGAGCTTCTGGACTACATTCTTGAGTGGGCAGAAGGATCATTACAATTATGTCCCTATCAATCAGTATCACTTCGAAGAAAACAAGCTAGTTGTAACTCATTTTATTGACGAAGGGCTACAAGACACTATACGTTATCCCCTTTCTAGGCTTTACAAAGAGCAGCAAAGCCTTTCAATAGCAGAGCAAAAAGCTTTTATCCGCAACAAGCAAATCAAAAAACATACTTTTTACCTGGGTAGTGATCGGTATGGCCGAGACATCTTGTCACGATTATTGATAGGGTCAAGAGTGAGTATTGGTGTAGGTTTGGTGGCTGTATTATTGTCGCTGACCATAGGCGTTTTCTTGGGTGCTATAGCAGGTTATTTTGGTGGATGGGTAGATCGTGTTGTGATGTTTGTCATCAATATTTTTTGGTCGGTACCTACCTTGCTTTTGGTATTTGCCCTAACACTTACTTTGGGCAAAGGCTTTTGGGAAATATTTGTGGCCATTGGTTTGACCATGTGGGTAGGGGCAGCAAGGCTTATTCGCGGACAAGTATTGGTGCTGCGCGAAATGGATTATGTGATTGCTGCAAAGGCAATTGGTGCAAGCCATTCACGCATCATCATCAAGCATATTCTACCCAATATCGCAGGACCCATAATAGTAGTAGCAGCTAGTAATTTTGCGGCGGCCATACTTATTGAGGCTGGACTGAGTTTTTTAGGAATAGGGATTCAACCGCCACAGCCCTCTTGGGGATTGATGATAAAAGAGCATTACAATTTTTTGATTACCCATCAACCACTGGCCGCGATCATTCCGGGCATGGCTATAATATTGTTGGTGTATGCATTCAACATTTTGGGCAATGCCTTGCGTGATGTTATGGATGTTCGTCAGTAATATTGTGGGCATAATAATTTTGGGATAAACCTATACCTAAGGGTCTTATCCTTAGCAAAACAGAAGAAAAACGATGCTGAGCAGCAAACAAACCCTCAAAGATTTGTCCTTTATCAATAGTGATAATGGAGGCTCTGTATTCAGCTTAATAGATCAATGCAGTACCTATTTGGGTAGAAATATTGTGCTGAAGCAAATTTCGAAATCGCCCCAATCCTTTGAAGAGCTGCAATCACAGCAAGATGTCATCAAATACTGGGCTGCTCATCCACAAAACTGGGCCACTCAAATATCCAATGGCACCATTGTGATGTTGGAAAAATTTTACGAATCAGCAGATAGCTACCAAAGCCAACCAAGGGGTATCTCGAATAGTACATTCTTCCAAAAATTATTTAATCGCAATGAATATCATTTCACCCAATTCTCGCT
>JAXITL010000023.1:0-26586 GCA_034680125.1 Chitinophagaceae bacterium | reverse complement strand
TAAACCGATTTTGTATTATACCATTGCAGCATTTGCAAAAGCAATTCCCCAAGCGGAGATAATTTTAGTATTACCCGAGGCAGAAATTAGCAAATTGCAAATGGTCTTGCAGCATTTTGAACATAGAATTGAACTAAATGTGGTCAGTGGTGGGGCTACCAGATACGACAGTGTCAAAAATGGACTGAAAGGCCTTCCAGAAGATTCTATAATTTTAGTACACGATGGCGTTCGTCCCTTTATAAGCGAAACCCTTATTCAAACTTGTATCGAGACTGCAATGACTAGCGGAACCGCTATTCCGGCTATTAATGTGGTCGATAGCGTGCGGGTATTGAGCGCCTCTGGCTCTTCGCCTATCAATAGAGATATGCTTAGAATTATCCAAACACCACAGACCTTTCAAGGCAATATTTTACTGCCCGCCTTTGCCCAAGACTATCAAAGCAACTTTACCGACGAGGCAACCGTGGTAGAAAATATGGGGCATAAAATCACCTTAGTAGAAGGGGATAAAAATAACATCAAAATTACCGTTCCGGAAGATTTACAGCAGGCAGAATTGATATTAGCGCAAAGAAAATAAAAGTAATTTTTGGCAGACTAGCCAAAGACAATTTAACTTTGTACTTGTAATGAACAAAATTACTGCGCTCATTTTGATGTTATGTCTCAGTTGCCAATTGGTGCTGAAACTCTCTATTGTTGCGTGGTTTGAGATTAATCAAGAATATATTGCCGCCACTCTTTGCGAAAACAAAAACAAACCAGAATTGGTTTGCTGTGGTAAATGTGTACTGACCAAAGAATTAAAAAAAGCAGATGATGTAGAGCAAAAAAGCCAAAATAATGCACCTTCAAAAGAAGAGCGCACTTCAATGGTGGTATTTGTTCTTCCCGAACAGTCTCAAATATCAAGCCCTTTCCAAGAAATTATTTCTGTAATTCAACATCCCAAAACAGCGAAGCATCACGGTATTCTTGCTGTTAATGCTATCTTTCATCCACCAAGTTTTATTTACAGTTAATACACCGACATAGCCCAATGCAATGATTTGCGTTGCGCCACTTTTTACTGTAAATTTTCAATCAAATGCATTTTCGTGCATGTATTGGGATATTGCTTTTGGCCATATCTCCCATCAATACTGTACAAGCCTGCGATGTTTGTGGATGCTCTGTCAGTAGCCAAAGCCTTGGTTTGCTGCCACAATTTTCGAAACATTTTGTAGGGGTACAATATTTATATGCTACTTCCCAAAGCAGCCATCCATCGCTGTTTGAGGGCAAGCCAAATGAAGAGTCGAGCCAAGTGTATCAATACACTCAGCTATGGGGGCGCTTTCAAATCAACAAGCGTTTTCAGCTTTTTGCCTTTGTGCCTTATGTACACAACAGCAATATTGAGCTGGGCAATAAGACCATCAGTAGTGGAATTGGCGATGCCAGCGCAATGGTCAATTATTCTTTTCTAATTGCCGAAAAAGCAAACAGAAAAAGTATGTTGCTGGGTGGTATTGGCATAAAAATGCCCACTGGTGCGTTTAACAGCGGCAACAATGCACAACGCAATGGGTTGCCTAATACACAAACGGGTACAGGCTCTTGGGATGTAGTTAGCAATATCAATTATACCCAAAAAGGAAAAAAATGGGGCTTTAATATTGATGCATCTTACACTTTGACAACAGCCAATAAATGGCAATATAAATTAGGCAATAGAGCAAACTTAGCAGCTGTAGCCTTTTATTGGCTGGAATACAAACAGCTAAAAATTGTTCCGCAAACGGGCATCCGTGCCGAACATGCCTTGCACGATTATGACCACTATGGCAAAAAATGGCTTAATGAAAAAACTGGCGGAGTAATGACTTTTGCCACATTGGGTACACAATTTTTCTTTAAAAATTTTGGTGCCAAAGCCACTATTTCAGTTCCTGCTTATCAGCAATATGCTGCGGGCTATGTGCGCAGCAACAGCAGGTTTGAGGGAGGAATTTTTATTCTTTTCTAAATAGTAAAAAACAAAAATCAACATCAAAAACAATGAAAAACTTCGCAACAATCATAAGCATCCTCAGTACCATTACCTTGTTTGCGTGTCAAAAAAAAGAAACAAAAATTATCGACACAAACAATCTAAAACTCAATATTAGCAAGCCAATCGAAGCACAAACTATCAAAAAAGGAGACACTGTTTTTATTAAAGCAAATGCAACTTATAACGAACAATTGCACGGCTACTCGTTAACAATCGGCAATAAAAGCACGCAAAAGGTTTACCTCAACATCGACAAGCATTTGCACGACGCTACATTTGAAATTGATACTTTTTGGGTAGATAGCTTGAGTGAAAATGCAGATTTGCAACTCAAGCTGACGGTAGAAATTGATCACGATGGTAATGATGATTCGAAAGAAGTGAATTTTAAAGTTGTTCAATAATTCATTTTTAGTCTCAAAAAATTGTGTAACACAAGTAACATAATATTTAGACTTTATTTCAGAACTTTAGTAAATAATAAATCCAAATGAACAATCCATTCAAAACAATCGGCATAGCCCTTATCGTTGGTGTTGTAGGCCTTTTAAGCGTTGTAGAGCTACCCAAACTACTGACCCATTTTAGTCAATCAGAATGGTTGATTGCTATGGCATTTGCCGTACTGCTTATAGTTTCTATGCTTATCAATATCCTTAACAATACGCAAAAGGTTCAACAATCCAAACAAATAAAATCAAATCATTAATCTAAATTTAAAAATCAAAACAATGAAAAAGAACATCTTCAACTTAGCCATAATGGCAACATTTTTATTAGCCCTTGCCTCTTGTAAAAAAGACCCTGTAACGCCAACACCTAGCCTCACTCCTAAAGAAGGAAAAGTCTTGCTAGAATTTAGCAACAAGGTGGGTACAGACAACCTTAAAATGGACGGGACAGTCTATAAAAATCAAAATGGTGACGACTTTACCGTCACAAAATTCAATTATTACATCAGCAACATCAAACTAAACAAAATAGACGGCAGCAATTTTGCCGAAGTAGAAAGTTATCATTTGTTGGAACACAACACGCCAGCTTCTTTAAGTTTTAACTTAGCCAAAGTACCCGCCGGCACCTACAATTCCATTAGTTTCACTATTGGCGTAGATAGCTTGCGCAATGTATCTGGTGCTCAAACTGGTGCTCTTGACCCAGCGAATGGAATGTTTTGGAGTTGGTCATCGGGCTATATTATGCTCAAAATGGAGGGCACCTCGCCACAATCTACCCAGGCAGGCAATATTTTGCGCATCCATGTTGGTGGCTTTAGTGGAGCAAATAATACGGTAAAAACAGTGAGCATCGACTTGCCCAATACCATAACAGTAAACGCTAACGAAAACCACATTCACCTTAGCGCAGATGTTGCAAAACTATTTGGACCAAGTAACATCACCAATTTTGCTAGTACTTCGGTAATACACATGCCAGGAGCTGGTGCTAAAAAAATCGCTGATAATTACGCATCGATGTTTAGTGTAACTGCAGCAGGAAAATAATAATGCCCCTTTTATTTTTAAAGCAGAATAACTTAATTGTTATTCTGCTTTTTTTATTTTACAGAATTCATCATTGCTTAGTTTTGTAAAGCAATATCTTTGGAAGGATTTAAACTATGTACACACACAGCACTGAAATACGCGTTCGTTACGGCGAAACCGACCAAATGGGTTATCTCTATTATGGCAATTATGCCTTGTATTATGAAGTTGGCCGAACGGATGCCATTCGTAACCTAGGATTAACTTATAAGTGGATGGAAGAAACAGGGATAGCCTTACCGGTGGCCGAATGCAACCTTAAATATCTTCGTCCAGCATTTTATGATGAACTCATAACCGTAAAAACAATCATCAAAGAAATGCCCACAGATTCGCGAATACAATTTCATACCGAAATGTATAACGAACAAAATAAACTCATCAATAAAGGATTGACGACACTTGTTTTTTTCGACATCAAAGCCCGAAAAAAAACAGAAATGCCTCAGGCGCTTTATGACAATCTAGTGCCTTTTTTCAACTTATAAAAACCAACAATGCAGGCAACTAGAGCAACCATCATCACCATAGGCGACGAACTTCTAATTGGGCAAATTATAGACACCAACTCGGCCTGGATAGCCCAACAATTAAACCCCATTGGCATCCAAGTAATCCGCAGAATTGCTATAGCTGATAGCAAAGAAGCCATCGTTTCGGCGCTAAACGACGAGCTTCCCCATGCAGATATTATTCTCCTCACGGGCGGCCTCGGCCCCACAGCCGACGACGTAACGAAGCCTGTGTTATGTGATTACTTTGGCGCTAAACTTATCGTAAACGAAGAGGTATTGGCTCAAGTAAAAGACATTTTTCTACGGCGCAATCGTCCCTTACTAGAGCGCAACTTGAAACAAGCAGAAGCACCTGATATATGCACCGTAATACCCAATGCATTGGGCACAGCACCCGGAATGCTCTTTGAGCAAGAGGGCAAACTTATTGTGTCGATGCCCGGTGTGCCTTTTGAAATGAAAGGAATGATGAGCGCCACCTTGCTTCCTTTATTCGAAAAGCGATTTCAAAATAATATTGCAATCGTTCATCGCAACATACTCACTTTTGGAGAGGGAGAGAGCTTTTTGGCGGAGAAAATAAAAGATATTGAAGAGTCCCTACCCGCTCATATTAAACTAGCCTACCTACCCTCGCCCTATGCAGTCAAATTAAGATTAACAGGCACAGGACAGGAGGAGCAAACATTGATTAAGGAAACAGAAGAATATCGTGATGCCATTGCTCAACGTGTGGCAAATCATGTCATCAGTTTCGAAGACCTGCCCTTAGAAGCTTTAATTGGGCAAAAATTAAAAGAAAAAAATCTGAGCCTTGGATTGGCGGAAAGCTGCACGGGTGGCTATATAGCCCACAAAATCACACAAATAGATGGATCTTCACATTATTTCAAAGGGGCCATTATTAGTTATGCTACCGAAATAAAAGAATCCATACTAGGCATTAACAATAGCTTTATCAAAGAACATGGGGTTGTGAGTGAGGCTGTAGCAATCGCCATGGCGCAAGCGGCTTACCAAACATTACATGCAGATATTGGCTTAGGCATAACAGGTATTTTTTCCAATAGCACTTACGAAGATCCCTCTCCAGTAGGTACGGTATATATAGCAATAGCAGGGAAAGCGGGTCTAATATCCAAACAATACAAATTGCACTATGATCGTATTCAGAATAAAGAAACAGCTACCCAAATAGCCTTGTATTTGATTTGGGCCTTTATCCATAAAACGAATATCGACTAATCGCTCAAAATGTATTTTCTGTTAATTATTTACTATTCCGCATTTATTGACATTAATACCCTATCTTTGGTTATTAATTAATTTTTTTATTTTTATTTACAATGCAAGAAGGTACAGTAAAATTCTTCAACGAAACTAAAGGATTTGGTTTCATTACACCATCAGCAGGTGGTGCGGACATCTTTGTTCACGTTTCTGGTCTATTCGACGAGATTCGCGAAAACGACAAAGTTTCCTTTGAAGTGCAAAATGGTAAAAAAGGTTTAAATGCAGTTAACGTAAAAGTTATCTAATCTTATTCATAATTACATTTGGAAAAGCGAGCTACGGCTCGCTTTTTTTTGTTTGCATGGTATCCAACAAAGTGCTACTGATGAGAAAGGCACATGCAAAAGAGCCCTAAAGCCCATTATTCCGAACATCATTAAATGGCCGGTCTTTTAACGGCCATCAACAACTGCTTTAGGTGTAGAAAAACAACAGGTCCATTTGCCCTTGAAGGCAGCGTCGATTGAGACATAAAAAAAATCCTTGAAGTGCCCTATGCACAACAAGGATTTTTCTCTACAAAAAAACTTCTTTAGTATTTATAAGCGATTCCCTTTTTGATCACCTGAGATCCACCCAATTGGTTTGAATTAGCACCAACAGTTGATTTATCAGCAGTCATATACACAAAAGGACAACCTAAAGCAGCAGCGGCCATTTTAAGTTTTTTATCTGATTTTTTATCACCTGTATTTCCAGTTTGGAAATTGATCAAACCCGTTTTACCTCTAATTTCTTCTACTTTTTTCAAACCTACGATGTAGGATTTTTCTTCAAAAATCACCACCTTTTCCCAATCATCCTCACTACGCACATTAATTTTCGACGTTACTTCTTCTACCCTTCCACTTTTTCCGTAAGTTATTTTTTCAATAGCATACTTACTAAGCGTATTTTCAGCGTCTTCGCCATCGTAGGTAAATATTATAGTGTATTCATCAATACGTAGTACTTTACCATTTACAGATTCACCATTGTGTTTTTTAATGACATCGGCTTGGGCACTTACCAAAAATGGAATCATTAAGGTAATGAATGCAAACATGATCTTTTTCATTGAGGTTCTTTGTTTTGTTTAGTGAAAAAATTTTTCCAAAATTAAGGGGACTTTCGATACTAAACAACTATTTATTAGGCAACAAGCAATGATTAAAAAAGCAATAAGGGGGTGACCAACAATAGGAACGATGCAATCATTAAAGCATACGATTATCCACCAAATTAAAGAAATCCATAGGCTGAAAGGTTCTCCAATTAGGGATATCCATAAGCTTTACATAACGCTCAAGCTGCATTTGCTTAAAATCGTATTGGGTAGCAGAAGGCATATTAATTGCCGCCACCCAGCCACCATATTCCTCAATATCACTTTGCCATTCATCATAATAATCAACATCACTGCTATGAAAATTGAGCACATTTTCTGTAATCAACATAAATTTATGAATGCCTCTTTGCACCATATCGTCTATGAGTTCTCGCTTGAGTTGCATGATGTCATTTTCAATCGCATCATTCCATTCGCCAATCATTTCAATAATGGCAAAGTTGAAATCGTAGTCGGCAAATAAAACTTTGAGATAAAGGGTGCGTGACCCAAATTCGTCCCACTGTGGATGGATGTAATAATTGTACACCGTGTTGGAATATTCAAACTCACTGTAGCTTCGCCCAAAAAATGGCGAACGCTCATCCTCCTCGGCTGTGTACAAATGCCGCCAATTGTAGTATGGTTCAATTTCTTGCATGGGACGAAATCATTTTAACCAGGCATACGAGCAATATACTTTTGCATCTCCTTTACCTGGTCTACAATTTGCGCATTGGTAGCTTTGCAAGCTTTTGCTTTCGCAAAATACTGCTTTGAGGCACGAAAATCTCGGCGTTGCATACAAATAGAGCAAAGCTGTAAATAAGCACTGGCTTCATTGTCTTTATCGGGCAATCCTAAAGTGATCGCTTTACGAATATGTTCATAAGCTTCTTTGGTATTGCCTTTTTTCTGAGCAATGGCGCCCAATTGTAAATAAGCTGTGCCTTCAAAACCTTTCTCCGTAATACCCGCATCAAGGCTTTTGCGTAAACTGCTTTCTGCTTTATCAAGGTCGTCGGTCATCGAGTGCATATTAGCTTGTAACATGTGGTAGGACGAACGAACAGGTTTGTATAACAAATTGGGGTACTTAACTTTTGCCAATAATTTTTCGGCACCTTCAAGGTCACCATTCTCTACATAACCTTGTATGAGGGACATTGGCCCTACTAAAAAATGTGCCAACACCATTAGGATGGATAGCAAAAAGGGAATCCAAGCGACCCACCAAGTAACTTTAAAACCTAAAAAAAATCCTAAACCGATCAACACAATTGCTAAGGGCAAACGGTTGAACACTAAAAACTGTCTTAATTTGATATTCATTATTTGGGATGTAAAAATTGATTGCAAAGGTAGTGGCTAATTTTTTGTAAAAGCAAGACTCTAGAAACGAATTAACGAAGAATAACACAAAGCAAAGGGTATTTCGTTTCTTTGCGCACAAATGTTGTTTTTGTTTTACATTTTCATGACTTGTATCCTGATCCAAACTGCCTTTGCAGTATGGATGCTATGGACTTTACCCTCATCTACCCACAAGATAAACCAGGAGTCATCCATAGACAAAGGACTTAGCATCATTATTTGCGCCAAAAACGAGGCTCAAAATGTAGAAAAAAACCTACCGCATATCCTAAACCAAAGGCATCCGAATTATGAGATTATTGTGGTCAATGATGCATCAGAGGATGAAACGGGGCTAGTCCTTCAACATTTTGCTGCGCAATATGATCATCTGCACATCATCAACATTCCCCTTGACGAAGAACATCAACTTCCGGGTAAAAAATGGGCACTCAGCAAGGGAATTACAGCGGCAAAAAATGAAAACATACTGCTTTGCGATGCCGACTGTAGACCCACCAGCCCCTACTGGGCAGAGCTTATGGGTAAAGCATTGCAAGGCCCTATAGAAATTGTGGCCGGTTATGGCGCCTACACAATCACAAAAAATTGCTTAAATGTTTTTATCCGTTGGGAAACCCTACACACCTTTCTGCAGTACAGTACTTATGCCTATAGCGGCATACCGTACATGGCTGTCGGACGTAATGTAGCCTGTACAAGATCATTGTTATTAGAGGCGCAACAAGACCCATTATGGGCATCAATGCCCTCTGGCGATGATGATTTATTGATACGCCTTAAGGCCACCAAAAGCAACATGAGCATCCTTGCCGATAATAAAGCCTTTACACTGAGTGAAGCCAAGGGCAATGTAAAAGATTGGCTAGCTCAAAAGCAAAGACACCTTTCAACGGGTAAACTATACAAAAAGCATATTCAGTTTTTGCTGGGCATTTATGCTGTTTCGCACGGACTAATGTGGCTCTTGTGGATTGTATTATGGATCTTTGGAAAAGGATACCTCATTTCTTCATTGATGATGCTTCGCTGTATATTGGTATGGTCATTATGGGCCATTACGGCAGAAAATTTGAAAGAGAAAAAAATGATCCTATTCCTGCCCCTTTGTGATATCGCTTGGGCTTTTTATAACTTAATTTTGTCGCCCTACATTTTTTACAAAACAAAAAAACAATGGAAGTAATTCTTAAATATTTTGATGATTTTACAGAAACACAGCTCCAACAATTTGCTGCGCTAAAGGAATTGTACATAGAATGGAATGAGAAAATCAATGTGATTTCGCGTAAAGATATTGATAGTCTTTATGAGCGCCATGTACTGCATTCCCTAGCTATTGCTGCAGCTGCCAATTTTAATGACGGTGCCGAAATAGTAGATATTGGCACTGGCGGCGGCTTCCCAGGCATACCTTTAGCTATTTTTTTTCCAGAAGTACGTTTTTTATTGGCAGATAGTATCGGTAAAAAACTAAAAGTAGTTCAAGCCGTTGCAGATGCCATTGGCCTCAAAAACGTACAAGTACAGCATACCCGTATTGAAGATATCAAAAACCGGAAATTCGATTTTGCTGTTTCCCGAGCAGTAGCACCCCTGGCTGATTTATGGAAATGGGCTAAACCCGTTTTGCGCACAGGGCATAACAGCGAGGAATATGGTAATGGATTAATTTGCTTGAAAGGCGGTGACCTTGCAGAAGAATTTGCAACGTCTGGCTTAAAGCCAAGAATGTTGCCGATCCTCAAGTTGTTTGAAGAGCCTGTTTTTGATGAAAAATATGTGGTGTATGTACCCCGCTAAAAAAACCTATTCGTTTTTTGCATGATACATTTGCCATTGTTTTTTTTATATTGGGCCATTATTCAAAGTCTATCTAAAACAATTAAGTCTAAAAAAACAAAACGAGCAAAAGGATTGATGCGTTTCTTTCTAATATTTATCATTTTTTGTTTAAATATCACCCTACCCGCTTTGGGGCAGGGGCAGAAAGCTGCACAAAAATTATTGTACAAAGCACAAACCTATAAATCTACAAAGGATACCGCCCGCGCCTACCGCTATGCCACATTGGCTCTTGTAGAAAACCCAAGCTACGACGAAGCTTACACCACCCTAGGCCAATGGTATTATGATGCACGCTACTTTCTGCGCTCTGCTAGATTGTTTAAAAATGCATGCCAAAAATGCCTAAATGGCTTCACAAAATTCAGCTTAGCGGCAGCACGTTCTTATTTATACGCACAACAACCCGATTCAGCGCTCTACTTTTTAAACGAAAGCCAAAATCATGGTTTGGAGGCTAAAAAAATTGAAGCACAAGCCCGAATGCTGCTATCAATGCGTGTTCGCAAAGACACTAACGAGGTTAGGAAATTAAGTAGCCGCATTAATTCCAAGTTCTCCGAATTTTTCCCCTCCCTTTCGTCCGATGGCCAAACCTTATATTTTACAAGAAGGGTCAATGGTGTAAATGAAGACTTTTTTTATGCACTACCAGACTCCTGCGGAGATTGGTATACAGCACGCAATTTGGGATATCCACCCAACACTGCTGCCCAAGAATCGGCACAAACCATATCTTCAGACGATCATTACTTGTTTTTTATGCGCAGTGACAACCGATCGGAAAATGGCTGGGGACGAGGAGGATGCGATTTATATTTGGCATACCGAAAATCAGTAGACAAACCATGGTCTGTTGCCGAAAGTTTTGGCGCCACCATTAACACACCGGCCTTCGAAGGGATGCCCTCCCTGTCCCCCGATATAAACGACCTGTATTTTGTGAGTGATAGACCAGGCGGCTATGGCGGATTAGATATATGGCTAACCCATTTTAAATTTGGCCTCTGGCAATATCCCATTAATCTTGGTCCTCAAATCAATACGGCTGGCAACGAAACGGCACCTTTTATTAGTTCAGACAATCGGACACTGTATTTCTCTTCTGACGGGCATCTTGGATTAGGAGGCAGTGATTTATTCATGAGTAAAAAAATAGCCGACAGTATTTGGGAGCAGCCCCAAAATTTAGGAACACCTATTAATTCTTCTACCGACGACAATTCAATCTTTGTATGCGCCAATGGCAAGAATGCTCTTTTTGCTAGCGACCGCGGTAATGAGGGAGGCCATTTAGATATTTACGAAACGATATTGCCCAAAAGATCTGCGCCAGAAGTTACTGCATTTGCACTTTGTTATGTTTTAGATAGCCTTAGTAAAGCACCCGCGACAATGGGTAGTATTACATTGTACGATAGCTTAGGAAATGAAATGGCTCAATACCATGCCAATAAAGGAGATGGCAGTATTTTAATGAGTTTGCCCCTAAATCAAACCTTTAGTTACTCTGTGCGCGCCTATAATTGCACCAGTAGCGAAGGCACCATCAATTTTCCCGAAGCCTGCCCCAAATGGTGCGAATTAAACTTTGCGCTATTACCAAGAGATTATGTAAAACCCACCAAAGACAGTTTAGTACTAACGGTTCATTTTGCCAAAAATGTAATAACACTCAATGACACCCAAATTGTAGCCATCGAATCCACATTAAGAGAATGGATGGGTAAAGAAGATTTAGCCATATTTGTCAATAGTTATACCGACAATACCGGCACTCCGCTCATCAATACAGAAAAATCGACCATCAGAGCAAATGTCATTAGCCATGCGATTGGGAAAATGGGATTCGAGCCCCAAATCATTAGCGCCACAGGTTTTGGAGAATCAAGCCCTGTTGCACCAAACGATAGCCCCGAAAATCAAAACCTAAATAGACGAGTAGAAATTGTACTCCATTGGAGCTATTAAGTACTCAAAACATAGGTCATCGCTTGTAAGTCGGCTGGAATAATTGCCTTTTGTTTGACCACATCAACAAAGGGCGTAAATACAATTTCATTGTTGACTTGCCCTGCCATCACTTGATGCTTCCCCTCTCGAAGCGCATTAACCGCGGCAAAACCTAATCGACTAGCCAATACCCTATCGGCAACGCTCGGTGCGCCTCCACGCTGGATATGGCCCAAAATACATACGCGAACATCTGCCTCTGGTAAGTCTTGCAATAAGGCCTTTTTTACATCTTCGGCACCCCCAAAATCATCCCCTTCGGCAACAACCAACAAGTGAACATTTTTCCGGCGCCGAACATCTTCTTTTATTTTTTGAATTACTAAACGAATATCTGTTTTGAGTTCGGGAATCAAAATATCCTCAGCACCGCAAGCGATACCACTATGCAGGGCAATATAGCCGGCATCGCGCCCCATCACCTCTACAACAAACATCCTATTGTGCGCATCGGCAGTGTCGCGAATTTTATCAATGGCTTCAACAGCCGTATTCACAGCCGTATCAAATCCTATAGTAAAATCGGTACCCGCTAAATCTTTATCAATAGTACCTGGCAGACCAACAGCAGGCATATGGAATTGTTCAAAAAAAACATTGGCTCCCCGAAAAGTACCATCACCACCAATGAGTACTAAACCCTCAATCCCATTTTGCTTTAATTGTGTATGAGCTTTTGCACGACCTTCGATGGTCATAAATTCTTTGCTACGAGCGGTTTTGAGCACCGTGCCCCCGCGCTGAATAATATTAGAAACATCGGTGGTTTCCATTTTAAAAATATCACCTTCTATCATCCCTTGGTATCCACGACGAATACCGAAAACCTCCATTTTGTGATAGATAGCAGTACGCACTACAGCACGGATGGCAGCATTCATTCCTGGACTATCGCCACCTGAGGTCATCACGGCAATTCTGTTCATAAAATTCAAATTTATTCTTTCAAAAATACGCTTGAATGTGTTGCCAAAATGTAAAATTAAAATGGCTAAATTTGAGCAATGAAAAAGATTTTGAACAACTTGCTCTATAATGCAATAAGGATACGAAAGTACTTTTTAGCCAATTCCATTTTATTGGGCGCCATCTCTGTTTTTTTGTTCAGTCAAGAAGGTCAAGCCTACAAGCGCAGTGCCATTGCTTTGTTATGTAATTTGTGTTTGTATCTATTTTTGAATGCACAAAACAAAAAGTATGTTTTGCGCAAACGCCCATAAAAAAATCAAAAAACCATAACCCCCAATAGCCGAAAATTGAGTTATTGGGGGCCTTTTTTATAAAAAAATTATCAAAGGAAAAGAGCTAATTGCTCTAAATATAATTAACCTTGTAGCTATAAAATATATAACCAACAATGGAAGAACAAGCATTTGTATCCAGTGATAAAATTCAGTTATTATCAAAGCAAATGGGCCAAGTCATTAGAGGCAAGGAAACCCAAATAGAAATGGTGATTACTTGCTTGCTGGCCGGTGGACATATTTTAATGGAAGACAACCCAGGAACAGGAAAAACAGTGATGGCGCGTACCCTTGCTCAAGCCATATCGGGCCATAAGGGGACTGAATCTGTGGCCTTTAAACGCGTACAATTTACCCCAGATCTATTGCCGATGGACCTGATTGGCTCTTATATTTTTGAAGATAAAAGTGGTGATTTTATCTTTAAAAAGGGACCACTGTTTTGTAATATTCTATTGGCCGACGAAATCAATAGGGCCTCACCTAAAGTGCAAAGTGCACTGCTAGAATGTATGGCGGAGCACCAAATAACAGTAGGCGATACTACCCATTTATTAGAGCAAATGTTTTTTACCATTGCTACCCAAAACCCCATAGAAATGGAAGGAACCTATCCTTTACCCGCGGCTCAGCTCGACCGTTTTTTTATGAAAATATATTTTGGCTATGTGGATGAAGCTACTGAGATGGATATTTACAAAGACTATCTAAACATTGCCAATAACCTAGAAAACCTGACGCAAGTATTGAGTATGGATGATGTGCTGCAATTGCAAAGCGCAACAGAACAGGTATTTGTACACAACGAAATCATACAAGCCGTAAGCAATATTGTGCGCGAAACCCGCATCCATAGTGACATTTCACTCGGCGCATCTACTCGAAGCGGCATTGCTTTTATTAAATGTTTGCGTGCCTATGCCTTAGTAAAAGGCAGAGATTATGTAATAGAAGATGATGTAAAAGATATTGCTTTTGCAGTACTAGATCATCGACTTATCTATAAAAACAAAGAAGGTAAAATCAATGCCTTGAAAGGAATCATCCATAAAGAAATAGAACGCTTAGCCAAAATAAACATTGCACAATAGCGCCCTAATGAGTGCACTTTTCAAAACGAAATCGCCACAAAAAGCATTGTCCTTATGGACAATGGGCTTGCTCCTGTTTGTACAAATGGGCAATGCCTTTGCACAATCAAAAGCGCTTTCAAAAGCGGCACAGCGCTACGAAATAGAGGCTAAAAGAATGGGGGTAGATGCCGCAAGCAATGATGCCCTACCCCGCTCACGAGAATTTTTACGTATTGACAGTAGCTATTATGTTGGATGGTTTTTTGAAGGAATATATAAGTTTAACCATGCTGCCGATTACTTAGGTTTTAAAAATGCCCTTATCCCTTTAGAGCGTGCGCTATTTTTATTAGAACGTGATTATCCCAAAGAACTAAGCACCCATAGCAATGATGTTCAACAATATTTTCCAGTATATAGTTTTCAAGTAGACTATTCAAGAATTGGCGCTGCCTTGCGCGAATGCTATGCCAATACGGAGCAACCAGAAAAAGTGGCAAGCCTTATGCGCCGCAGTTTAAGATGGAAATTTCAGCGCGAATATTATATGGATGCCTACAATTACTTGGCCTGGACTACCCACAGATACCGCTTCAAGACCAGCAAACAATATTCATTTTTAAAAAACAGCATTGATGAAAATGAACAATTAGCGATGCGTTATTTGGATACCGCATTAAGAAATATTCAACGCAACAAAAAGTATAATGAGGGCCTCTTTCAACCAGGATATGAAACAGCCGACCAATTAGGTGTCTATCATTACAAATGTATTTTGTACAGCTATGCCTTTAATATAGATTCAGCAGAAAAATACTATGGTATCATGCGCAGCTACAATGCGCTTCCACACAATAATTACGCCAATTTCAAAGCCGTATGTGGCCGCTTTCGCGAAGCAGCAAAAGAATACCAAATAGCATCGGGGCAAGAAAGTGGCGATAAGCGATTGCAGGAATGGGCTTATTTCAGCAGCATACTCCACATTGGCAAAGGACAAGCTAAGCAGGGCGCAGAGCTCTCAGAAAATATGATTAAAGGCTTCGGATCATCACCGGGTTTTGGTTGGTATCATATCGCCTTATCAAGAGCGCTTACTTATGATGGACAGGTGGCTGCTGCACAAAAAGCAGTAGACAAAGCAGCGAATTTTAAAGAGGTCCATATTGGAACGACTTTAGGACAAAGCCATTATGACTTTAGTGTACAGTTGCTTAAGTTGATTCAAAAAGAGCAGCAAATCGCGATGCTTCAATTTGAGCATAAAGATTGGTGGTACAATCCTAAGCAATTGGGCATTATTGCACAAAGCACTGCAGAACGCTTAATGCAACAATATCTTATCATCAACCAATTTGCTCAAAATCCTGAACGCGATCGTGTCGTGTATACTTTATTTAGTACAGAAAGCACCGTGAGCTGGGATGAAATATGGTATTTAATCAAAGATTTTAGCAGTGCTTTTTTTGTCAAAAGATTCGAAAAAGAACTGAAGGAAAATAAGCGCAAACCGGTCCATAAATATTTCAAGCTTTTTTTGGCTAGGCTTAAAACAAAGCAAGGAAAATTCAATGAGGCGAAAGCCTTACTCCATGACATTATTCAAGATCCTACTATCGACTCTGAATACGAAAAACTATTCATGGCTCGCTGCTTTCAAGCATTTGCAGAATGTGCCCTAGGAGAAAAAGATATGGCCGGCGCACAAAAATGGACCTATCAATTGTTTAAAACCTATCCACAACTCATTCCTTTTAGCCAACTAAGAGCTCCTGTACAATTAAGCATAAAAGGCAGCGATGCTGCAGTTATCAAGGCCCTCAAAAAATGCAATTTTGATTTTGATAATACAAAGGTTGATGCAGCAAGGGCGCACATTAGCTTTCTAAAAAAAGGAGTCCAACAAACAATCCAATATTGTTTGTTGGACAATAAAGGCAAAATAATCGTACCAGAGCAAAGCTTTAGCTACAAAACAGCAGAACAAGCGGGTGTTGAATTGGCCTACCGGATTTGTGGTATTGGAGGCAAGATGGAAACAAAATAATTACACCATTCTATCCGCGCAACAAGAACTTGCAAAGGCATCTGGCTTGGCTTTAAAGACAAAGCCCATACCCAAAATATAACCCATCGCCTCGCGCAGCGATTCATTACTTTTAAACAATGGATTGGTATTAATATCCGCATGAACCTCCATTGATATGTGGTATTGAGCAAACAAATCACACAATTGATACGCAATATCAATACTCATGGCCACCTCTGCCAACATTCGTTCTTTAAGGCTATGTTGGATAGACCGCTGTTCATTATGCACATACATAAATGCACCAAATTTTTCACGAACAAAAACAATGACAGTAGCAAATTCAGTATGCGTTGCATGAACTTGAGAATCGCTACCAATGCATATTTTCAATTTATTGCCTGAGGCTATTTCTTTTAAAATAGTGCTTTCAACAGCCTCTTTAATGGGCAATTCGATAGTTTGTCCTCCAAATGTTCGCCACATAAAATTGCATTTTATGTATTAAAATTAGCGAAAAATGGGAGCGGATAAATAGAATGAAAATGAAATTTCTGTTATGAGCTAATAAGCAATTACAATGAACCCAATAGCTATTTCAAGAAACGCTTTAAATCCCTGTCTGCCTCTCGATTTTTAATAGATTCCCGTTTGTCGTGTAATTTCTTACCACGCCCTAGGCCTATTTCGATCTTGGCATAACCTTCATCATTGATAAATACCGAAAGGGGCACAATGGTAAATCCCTTTTCTTTTATTTTAGATTCCCACTTTTTTAGTTCCTTCTTAGTGAGTAAAAGTTTGCGCTCACGGGTCGTAGCATGGCCCGCATAGCCCGCATGGGCATACTCACCAATAAATAAACTTTTCACCCAAAGCTCACCTTTATAAAAAATACAATAACTATCATTGAAGCTCACACGCCCATTACGGATGGATTTTATCTCCGACCCGGTCAGTACCATACCCGCTTTAAGCCTGTCTTCTATCGCATATTCGAAAGTAGCGGGCTTGTTTTTGATGTAAATATTTTGAGCCAATGTGTGTGCGGACCTAATAGGCCATTTTTATTTACTTTCGGTCATAAACCAATGAATGGTTTGACTAAGTGTTGCTTTGAGGTTTTTACGATCTACAATAAAATCGAGAAATCCATGCTCCAATAAAAATTCAGAACGCTGGAAACCAGGGGGTAAATCTTTTTTAATGGTTTCTTTAATAACCCTTGGACCAGCAAAACCAATCAATGCTTTAGGCTCGGCAATATTGATATCGCCCAACATGGCATAAGAAGCTGTTACACCACCTGTTGTTGGATCGGTCATCAAAGATATATATGGCAATTTTGCTTTGGCAAGTCGTGTTAACTTAGCAGAAGTCTTGGCCATTTGCATCAGCGAAAAAGCAGATTCCATCATACGGGCACCACCCGACTTTGAAATGATCATAAAGGGCAATTTGTGCTCAATTGCATAATCAATACCTCTGCTGATTTTCTCTCCCACAACAGAGCCCATAGAACCGCCGATAAAATTGAAGTTCATACAAGCAATAACCAATCCTTGTCCATTTATTTCCCCAACACCCACAGACAATGCATCTTCTGGAACCTTCTTCAGAGCATCTACTAATCGATCGGCGTAGGGTTTTAAGTCTACAAAGCCTAACTTATCTACTGATACAATGTTACTAAACAGATATTCTACTTTGCCTTCATCAAAAATGATGCTAAAATACTCAGGTGAATTAATCCGATTGTGCATACTGCATTTAGGACATACCCAAAGATTCTCAGCCAATTCTTGCTGGGTAATCGTTGTGCGGCATTCCGAACATTTATGCCAAAGTCCATCAGGAGTTTCGCGCTTTTCGTTTGTTTGGGTTACAACACCCTTTTTGATACGCTTAAACCAAGTAGATGACATATGAATAGTACAATTTTTAAAATTAGATTTAATAAAAGGACCCGAACTGTTTACGTCAGTCGGGTCTGCAAATATACGCTATGTACCGAAAGTACAAGTCAATTTTACTCAGGCATTTCTCTATTGCCACTGAGTAAATATACAACGGCCATTCGAATGGCTACTCCATTTTCTACCTGATCAAGAATAACAGAATGTTTGCCATCGGCAACATCTGAATCAATCTCCACCCCTCGATTAATGGGCCCCGGATGAAGTATAAGGATTTCTTTATTCAGGGATTCAAGCATCTGTTTATTTACCCCATAAAACAAAGCGTATTCGCGAAGCGAAGAAAAAAGCGGTTTTTGCTGACGCTCCAATTGAATGCGCAATATATTGGCAATATCACATTGCTGTAAAGCCTTTTTTACACTATACTCTACCCTAACGCCCATTGATTCAATGTGTTTTGGAATAAGAGTTGGCGGTCCACTGACAATGACCTTTGCACCCAATTTTTGCAAACAATAAATATTGCTCATCGCTACGCGCGAATGCATGATATCACCAACAATAGCAACCGTTTTCCCACTTAAATCACCATACTTTTCTCGCATTGAAAAGGCATCTAAAAGACCTTGTGTGGGATGTTCGTTCACCCCATCACCTGCATTAATAATGCTGGCGTCAATATGTTGGGCTAAGAACCATGGTGCACCCGATGCAGCATGTCGCATCACCACCATATCCACTTTCATCGCCAAAATATTATTAACCGTATCAATCAAGGTTTCTCCCTTCGAAACAGAAGAGGCAGAGGCAGAGAAATTCACTACATCTGCACCGAGGCGCTTTTCAGCCAATTCAAAAGATGTACGTGTGCGGGTTGAATTTTCGAAGAAAATATTGGCAATAGTCGTATCGCGCAAAGCAGGTACTTTTTTGATGGGGCGTTGCAAAACCTGCTTGAAATTATCAGCGGTTTTGAAAATAGTTTCAATATCCTGCTTTTGCAGTTCTTTGATGCCCAAGAGATGTTTTACGGATAAAGACATTGTTTGATAATTAATTTTTTAAAGAAAGAAAAAGTAATCGCCATTAATCTACCAATACCACCTCATCATTACCTTCTTTTTCCTTCCAATATACTTTTACTTTTTGTTCGAAAAGGGTATCCACACTCAAACCCACATAATCGGGCTGAATGGGCAATTCTCTACTAAACCTTCGATCAATCAAAGCCATCAATTCTACTTCTTTAGGCCGTCCAAAATCCAACAGAGCATCCATGGCTGCGCGTATGGTGCGCCCCGTATGCAATACATCATCAATTAGTATCACACGCTTATCCTCTACCGAAAAATTAATGTCTGTTTGAGCAGGTGTTTGCAAAGCACCACCTTTATCGAGGTCATCGCGGTAAAAAGTAATATCAAGACGACCGTAAGCAATCTTGGTATTACCGGTTATTTGTTGCAATAAAGCGACAATCCTGTCTGAGAACAAAATACCACGGGGCTGCATACCAATAATGACAGAATCGCTGAAATCCAAATGAGATTCGACCAACTGATGCGCCAATCGGTGTAGGGTAATTTGGAGTTGCGCTTGGTCTAAAAGGGTTTTCAATGTTTGGAATATTTGGTCAAAAATAAAGCTTAATACTAATTATAAAAAATCATTTCCGGGAACGGTACAAAACCAACCGATCGGTATATAAGACATACAATACATTTCGGCAATAAGCAGCTTGTAGAATAGTGCTTTGGGCTAACACAGGGATGGAAATTTGGGTCTCCATAAATTTTTCAAAATCATAGGCTATCAATTGATTAGCCTTTTGATAAATAATCTGACTGCCCACGATTTGCATTTTGTGCAAGCCAAAAAGAGACAATGTATTGAGGTATGTACCGTATTGGTCGAAGATAAGCAGCCCTAAGCTCGTATCGGCCATATACACTCTGCGGTCACGCTCAATGAGGAAGGAAGGCTTGGGCAATTCGGACAATTGTTGACGCAAATCATTGCCTTGAATCATCACGTTTAATTCCATATCCAATTTATTGAGTGTGGCATTAAACTGGTCGTAAACCCAGAGATTGCCCTCGGCACTCGTGGCCAGAACATGGCTATTGAGTTGGTTGAGCTTACGAAGATTCAATTCGTTTTTGGGTGCCAACATTCTATCAAGCAAGACCATTTTGGCAAATTCGGCATAATACAACATCACCCGAAGCGGATTGGTTACATCTACTACAGTAATCTCGCCATTGGCAAGGGCAATGTAATTGGCAATACTATCCCCTGCCTCGTTGTATTTAATTAAGGCATTGTCTTTACGCAATACATAGGCATTACCTAAATCGTCTACCTGCAAATTATTGGCCTCGATAGGAATGGTTTTAATAATGGGCATGGCGTCTTGTGCTTTTGACCATGCAAAAGCAAAAAATAACAGACAAAGCAAAGTCCATTTTTTCATTATTCCCCTTTTTTCAAACCTAATTTATGACCACTCCAAGCGAAGTACAAAATGAATACATAACATGGTATCATCATAGAATAGGCCATTTGTCGCGAGCCTAAAAATTCAGAAAACTTGCCGTACAATGGAGGCAAAACCGCACCACCTACAATACCCATAATCAACAAAGCTGAGCCCGTTTTGGTAAATTTTCCCAAATGATTAATTGCTAAAGGCCAGATTGCCGGCCAAACTACCGAGTTGGTAAAACCCAATACCGCAAAACTATAAATTGCGATATCACCTTTGGTAAACATCGAGACCAACACAAAAACAATACTCAATACAGTTAGAATAGTCAAGGCCTTTTGCTGTGAAATAAATTTAGGTATAGCAATAATCCCCACCACATAGCCGATCAACAAACCATAGCCCGTATAAGTAGCAAAACTTTTAGCCGTAGCCAAAGGATAACCCAAAGCCTCGCCAAAACCGGTAAAAGTATCATAGCTTATTACCTCTACACCTACATAAAAAAAGATAGCCAATGCACCCAAAATCAAATGCGGAAATTGCAAGACACTTGTTTTGCCCACAGCGTTTTCGCTATCGCCAGCCTGCTGCTCTTCTTCATTGATTTCTGGGAGATGAATGAAGTAGATAATCAATGCCAAAGCCGCTAATGAGGCAGCAATGACGATATAGGGCAAAATCACTCTACTCGCCAAGGCGTCTAATTCTAAAGCTTTTTCGGATGAAGACAAGGTCAATAATTTAGCCTTAATGCCATCGGCATTTTCTAAAGTAATGGCGCCCAAAACATACACCGCGATAATCCCAGCCACTTTATTGCAGATTCCCATGATGCTGATGCGTTGCGCAGCACTTTCTATTGGACCCAATACAGTAGCATAAGGGTTAGCTGCTGTTTGCAACAAGGCCAATCCACTACCAATAATAAATAAGCCAGTGAGAAATAAATTAAAATGGCGCGATTGGGCAGCAGGGACAAATAACAAAGCACCCAATGCCATAACCAAAAGGCCTAAAGACATTCCCTTTTTAAAACCCGTGATCCGCAATAGTGCTGCAGAAGGAATAGCCATTACAAAATAGGCGGCAAAAAAAGCGGTAGCCACGAGATAAGATTGTGTATCGGTGAGTTCGCAAGCAATTTTGAGATAAGGGATTAATTGGCTATTGCTCCAGGTTATAAATCCAAAAACAAAAAAGAGACAAGCGATGATGATGAGTGCAGGTAGGTATTGTTTGCTATTATTTTGAGCCATAAAAATGTTTTGTTGCAGCCAAAGTAAAACATTATTCTACAAATCGGCAATTAAGCATTCAACAATAAACATTAAAATGCTGCATCCTGGAAGGCACGACGGCGGGTCAATTTCAAATCTTGTAGCACTTGAGCCTTCACACTCAGTGAAAAATTAAAAGACTTTCGAAAACCAAAGGGAATCATGCCTAAACGCATTTCCCAACAATGTAAATCGCGATAAATATCAATTGATGAGAAGGTAATTTGCTTTTCCACAATATTATAACCCGTAGCTACGGCTACTTTCCAACGGCTGGTAAAATTAATATCCCCATTTAGGTTAATTGTTTGGGTTACTACCGAACTATCACTTTTTGAAAAAGCCGATGGACGCCTTTCTAGATTGAAGGCATAGGTCAGATTAACGGTCCAAGGAATATTAAAATCGACATAATTAGAATAGCCATTGTTGCGCATCAAACTTCTAAAATCTTCATTGTCTTTGGCTGCTTCGGCATTTTTACTGGGCTTTTTTTCTTTCGAACGAAAGGAGGTACCAAATCCAAGTTGTGCAGTGGATAAACGGGCCAGGCCATTTCCCGAAGCTTGTGTTGTGCGCGGTGTGCGGCGCATGGCTACATAATCGTATTGGTATGGATCAAAATTGGCGCTGGCATTGATGTTTAATTTATTAGCAATATTGGTTCGGGCGCTAAAACGGAAAAAATCCCAATTAAAAGAATCAGCGGCTAGATTGTAATTGGTATTAAAATCTAAGGCATCGAGCAATACCACATTTTTATATCCTGTAAGCGTATCCTTGCCATTGCGCACTTTCATTTGCAAATTATTATTGAGCCCAAAAGACATCGAACCATTGCGGCCTTGCGGTGGCAGCCCAATAATGGATTGTTCGTAGGGCGACAAATAAGTCAATCTTTGAGAAGAATCTAAACGAGCTTGGTAATAATAATTAAAGGGGTCTTTGGCAAAATCAGGACGATAATTCAAGCCTACCGAAGGACGTAAAGTGTGTCTAAATCCTTTGATAGTACCTTTCTTAAATAATTTCATCCCATAGATTTGGGTATTCAGCGAAAAGCCTCCATTAAAATCGCGAGAAGAGGCAAAACCACGATCAATCAGGGTATCCACGCGCTGTGTCGCATCATTAAAAGCCCTTTGGGTTTTGAGCGTATTCCAATATTCATTGTAAGCCATATTGAAGGTAAGGGTTACAAAACGCAAAATGCTGTAGTTGGCAGAAATCGGAATCGAATGCCTCATACCATTTTGGAAATCGGAAAACTGCAATTTATTGAGCTCAAAAGAGGAATCATAAAAAGTGATACGATTGAGCGAATTGGCAGTATACCCAACAGTGATTTTTTCGTACCAACGAGCCGATCCTATTGGATTTTTGCGGGCAAAAGGGGTGCGCGCATTGATAAAGAAATTAAGCTCGGGCAATGTGACACTTACTTGTTTGTTGGTCGTATTTTGGCTATGCCGAGCGGCCAATGTCAAGCTATAAGGCCTGCCCTCCCAGCGCTTCGTAAGGGTAATATTGGATTGAAATTGGTTGTTTAAAATCTGAGTGGTATTAAAACTATTGTTTGCAAAGAATGTTCCCGACTGTACGTTTACATCTGCATTAAAATTAAGATTGGGCAATGATTTATCGTCCTTATTATGCACCCATTGAAAGGCAAAGTCTTTTTGAATGGTAGCCGAAGGGTCAAAATCCTCACCCGTTTTATTCACTGCATAACTGAGTGATACTTTTCCGTTGTAATGATATCTATTTACGTAATTGCTATTGAGATAAGTAGCAAAACTACCCTTGGTAAAAATGTCTGTTTGTAATTGCAGATCAACATAATCATTGAGATAGAGATAATAACCACCCCTCAAAAAACCAAGACCTCTATTGATTTCGGTAACATAACTCGGCAAAATAAATCCTGAACGGTGTTTTTCATTATTGACGGGAAAATAGCCGAATGGCAAAAACAGCGGTGTAGGCACCCCTTCAATTTCGATATTGGCCGAACCCGTTGCAATGGCTTGTTCTGGAATGATTTTGATGCGATTGGTACGAATACCAAAATGCGGATGATCTAATGCGCAAGTGGTGTAAATATTTTTGTAGCCATATAATGACTTATCAGGGTTGCGCTTTATCTGCTCGCTAATAACAAAACCCTCGCCATATTGACTTCGCGCATTATGGATAATGGCCCTTTGAGATTTAAAATTATATTGAAGGGAATCGTAAGAAACTTTTTCGGCACCTTGTTCAAAAGTAGGTGCAATAGTCTTTTTCTTACTCGTATCTGCTAGCACGGTAGCCTTGGCAATATTAGAATGCTGGTTAAACTCAATTTTGGGCGCACTCAATTTTCGACCATCATAATCCACTTTAGCATCGCCATAGAGTTGAAAATTATTAGACTTGATATCCATTACCGCAGAGTCTGTTGCTGTAGCCACAACTACATCGTCTAAAGCATCCTTCGAAATTTTTATGCCAAGCCTATCCTCCAAACTACCTGAAGCTGCGGCAGAACTGTCCTTTTGCACAGATAAAATACTTGTGTCGCTTTTTAGCGCAGTATCCTTTATTTTTGCGACGGTAGTGTTGGTATCTGTTTTTATTTGCCCCGAGCAGAAAAGTGGTAAAACGAACAAAGCGATTAAGGCGATAAAGCATCGCATTAATGGATTTGCTGGTTGTTTAAAAATAGTTTTACCGTAGTGGGGCATACTTATAAATGGATGCAAAAGTAACTATTAAATATAGACAAGAATACAAACCTGTAATAATATAGAAATTTTAGCATGAAACAGATTATATGCTGTTTGTTGCTTGCCAGTCAAGTTTTAGGCTCTAAGACCAGCAAAGCACAAACCAAGAAAATAGAGAAAGTAGTAATCGATGCTGGCCATGGTGGCACCGATGCTGGGGCGCGTGGCGCGTCTGGTATGCTCAATGAAAAAGACATTGCCTTGGCGGTTTCTTTAAAAGTGGGTCGATTTATTAACGATAGCCTGCGCTCCGTTAAACCTATTTTTACCCGAACCACGGACGTTTTTATCCGCTTACCCGACCGTCATGAAATAGCCAATCAAGCAGCGGCCGACTTATTTGTTGCCATTCACGTAAACGCCAGTCCAGGTAGTTATGAAAAAATAAAAGTGGGAAGCAAAACAGTAGGGAAAGGTAAAAAACGCAAAACGATTCCTGTTTACAAGACCATCCACCACCGCGAAACAGGCGCCAATGGTACCGAAACCTATGTACTCGGTTTGCATCGCAATAGCCAAAAAGAAAGCGCAATAAGTGAATTTGGGGAAAATGTAACCGAAGAACCAGGCATGTTGAATGTAAACGACCCGCAAACAGCCATCATTATTGCCCAATATTCCCAAATGTTCTTGAAAAAGAGTGTTTCCTTGGCCCAAAAGGTTCAAGACGAGTTTGCGATGCAAGGGCGAAAAGATTTGGGCGTAAAACAAAAAGGATTAGAGGTTTTAGCAGGTTGTGTGATGCCTGGGGTGCTCATAGAAATCGGTTTTATTAATAATGCCCAAGAGGAGGAATATTTAAATAGCGAAAAAGGCCAAAATGAGGTAGCTTACGCCATCTTCAAAGCCATTAGAAACTACAAAAGAGAGGTTGAAAAAACCAATTTGTAAATATTTTTTAGAAGAAAATTGCCCAATAGTTTGCTTTTCAATCAGATTTTTCTACTTTTAAGCCTTGTAAACATATTTGTACTAAATGAAAAAGAGTGTTAAACTTATATTATTGTCTGCTTTAGGAGCTGTTTCTGTATTTTCTACTGTGTTTTTGTCTTCTTGTAAAAGAGACAAATGCAAGACGGTCTCTTGCCAAAACGGTAGTGCCTGTGATGAAGAAACGGGTGCTTGTAAGTGTGCTGTTGGATTCGAAGGTTCAATGTGTGAGATTACCACACGTAACAAATACATTGGTACTTGGAATGTAGATGAAACAGGTACAGCATCGACTCGTAACAACTATATTTTGGCTATCGAAAAATCGCTACTACCTGGAGCTACGCCAGCTGATGTACAAATCACCAATCTGAACAACAGTACTTTTGACCGTGTCAATGCCCGTGTATCTGGTGATACTATTAATATCAGCGAGCAAACCATCAACAATGTAAAAATTGTTGGTCAAGGGTACCTTAAAAATGACACATATTATGGTTTGCACGGTTCTTTGGTGCTTCGCTATAAAGTAATTTACCTAAAAAGTGGTGATGAAAATGATTTTGGATATGTAATTGGTATGCCAGCCAACTTGCATAAATAGTCCATTACAAACCTAATTTACTGAAAAGACGTGCAGCTTTTGCACGTCTTTTTTTTATTGTTACTACCTTCATAACTCAATAGCCCTAAAAAAAGTGGACCTCAGAAAAATCATACTTGACTTAGCCATTATCAAAAGAACAGTAAACTTAAGTAAGCGCATGGTTTTACCTGGCTTTGAGGGTGTTTCTTTATATGATTCTGGAAAGTTCTTTTTAGAAAACATGAACAATGTAAACCTTGCCGACCGTTGTTCGGCAGTTACTTACAATTTTCTAACAGCATTGCCTCCGACGCTCCTTTTTTTATTCACCCTAATACCCTACTTACCCCTCACCGATGTACATATCACCATCCTCACCACACTCAAATTGATGATACCCAACAAAGAAACTTACGATAATGTAAGTGGCGTAATCAATGACTTTTTAAATAAAGAACAACGCTCGCTCCTTTCCTTTAGTTTGTTGCTTACTTTGTTTTTTTCATCAGAAGGGATGATGGGATTGATGCGTTATTTTGACCGCGACCAAAAAGTAT
>JAXITL010000022.1:0-26684 GCA_034680125.1 Chitinophagaceae bacterium | reverse complement strand
TTCGGCAAGGGGTTCACTCACCATAATATCTTGTTTATCAATTGAATTAATGGCCATTTCAAATACCGCTTCGGGAATATTATCATCTTCTTCGCCCATTGCAGCCGCTAATTTTTCGCGTTGCCACATGGAGCGCAACATAGCTTTATCTTCTTCTTCACTCTTTTTGGCTTCATTTTTTTTCTTTAAAAAAAGCAACCATTCATCAAAGCCCATCATCACCAACAATGATTTTTCGTACTCCTCTTCATCTGCCTTTTCAGGTATTGCATCCGACACCTCTATGCCTTGGTGTTGAAAATAATTATCTGTGAAAACAGGCTGTATCCACTCATCCAATTCCCTTTTTTCTTGCATCATTGATTCGTCCAGAATCAAGCCTTCTTCAATATCTAATATTTCTTCTATACTTTCTTCTTGGGCAATGCCTTCGCGGATAATGGCAGTTGCAGCATTTTCTATTTGTCCATTTGCACTACGTATTGCATTGTAAAAATGCATCCAGTTGCCCATGAATAATTGACTGTGCTGCATCATATTTTGAGAAAAACCTTCTTGCGCAAATTGCTCTGAAGACCTCATCCATTGTGCCGGCACCAAGTAAGGATGGCGCTCTAATAGCACAGATAATTTTTGTTGTTCCGTTTCGCTAAGGCGATGCGGTTGATCCAACCAATTGTCGATAAAAGTAGTTTGCGCTGCCATCATTTAGTTTTACAAATAAAAGTCAAGTTATTGAAACAATCAAATTACCAATTCACAAAAGCCTTATTGAAGATATCGTCGGCCAGTTGTTTTCCAATCTCTTCTATCAACTGATTTTCGACAGTTTGCAGGGCTTGTGTGGCGGCAAAATCAGAGAATCGCGAAAAGGATTGTTTAAAACTCGCCTTGGGATTCTTTTTATTTACAAAATCGATTTGTACCGTAATGGTCAAACGATTGAGTGAAGCGGTTTGGGTATTTTGCACACCCGTAACGCTAACATTATAAGCAATAATGGCACCCGAAATATCGTAATCGGCCTCATCACTATTGGTTGGCGCAAGACCTGTTTGGGACAAAATTCTATTCCTTATTTTATCAGTAAGAGTAGCTGTAAGTGAAGGCACAACATTTCTTGCCCTATTGTCGAGCGTATGAAAATTAATATTTTTCCCCTCAACATTGGCGCCTGTAAAGCTGTACACTCCGCAACTATTGAGTATAGTGCAGCCAATAATGGCCATTAAAAAAATTAGTCTATTCATTTTTATTTTTTGATGAGGACAACTTAGTCTTTAATATCATATTCCTTTATTTTTCGGTACAATGTTCGTTCCGAAATGCCCAATTCATTGGCCGCATCCCGACGGCGATTTTTGTGTTTGCGTAGGGCTTTTATAATAAATTCTTTTTCTCGATCGCTCAAAGCCAAGGTCTCTTCTACTTCTTCATGATGATCCATCAATTGCTCGGCCTGTGGGTAATACAAGGGATTGCCGGGCAAATAATTTCCCGTAACGATGGGACTAACTTGTTCGATGGGTTGGCTTCCAAAATTTGAATTGCTATTGGGCATTAAATGCTCCAAGTTTTGTGCAGAAAGATTAACGGTCTGTGTACCCCTAGCCATATCAAAAACCAATTGCTTCAGGTCGTTCAAATCTTTTTTCATATCAAAAAAGAGCTTATAAAATATATCTCTTTCTGTATCGGTAAGGGTATCACTTTGATGACCATAACTGCCGGATGTCGGCATCAAAGCCATACTTGCTGTTCGATCATTGGCTTGTGGCAAAAAACGTTGCAGCACATCAGCGGAAACATAACTATCATTGGCCAAAACAGAAATTTGCTCAGCGATATTTTTGAGCTCACGAATATTACCGGGCCATTTATAACTGAGTAAAAGCTGATTGGCACTAGGGTCTAACTGAATAGGTTTCGTACGGTATTTTTCAGAAAAGTCAATCGCAAATTTGCGGAATAAAATAGGAATATCTTCTTGTCTATCGCGCAAGGCGGGCACCCGAATAGGCACTGTACTCAAGCGGTAATAAAGGTCTTGGCGAAATTTCCCTTGATAAGTCAATTCCAACAAATCCTTATTGGTAGCAGCGATGACACGTACATTGGCTTTTTGTACTTTGGAAGAACCCACACGGATGTACTCGCCCGTTTCGAGCATACGCAATAAACGAGCTTGGGTACCTAAAGGCATTTCCCCTATTTCATCCAGAAAAATGGTTCCGCCATTCACCGTTTCAAAATAACCCTTGCGACTATCTACTGCACCGGTAAAGGCTCCTTTTTCGTGACCAAATAATTCCGAATCAATTGTCCCTTCTGGAATAGCGCCACAGTTTACCGCAATAAATGGATTGTGTTTGCGGGCCGAAAGCGAGTGAATAATTTGAGAAAATATCTCCTTTCCTACCCCACTTTCGCCGACGATTAAAACCGTCAAATCGGTATTGGCGACTTGCTCGGCCACATTTAAGGCATGATTAAGCCCAGGCGAATTGCCAATAATACCAAACCTATTTTTTATGCTTTGTAATTCCATTAAATGATTTTTTTAGAAAACACCATTCTATTTCAATTGTATCGGTATCCATATCTCTTCCTCAGAATCTGGTTCATTGTTTTTATACTGGGCACCCAATATTTCAAAATGCGGTCTATTATCTACAACATACTCGGAAGCGGGCAACCAAGTTCCAAAAATGTACTGAAATATACTCCTGTCGGTGCTCAAACCCTTATACTCAAAAACGGCATACAGACCAGCAGGCAATGTAAAGCAATCCATTTCATCAGGGATATTGTCAAAGCTCGAAACCTCCGCAGCTGCCCATTTTTCAAAAGAAGCATTAAGGTCAAAATTGCTAAAACTAAATCCTTCAGGATACAGCTGCATCGAAATCAAATCCTCATTGAGCCTATTCTTCATTTCATTGCGCCGAGGCATAAAACGCTTCCACAATGTCATTGTCTGGTTGTTGGCATAAGTCATGTCGACTTGTATACCTATCAGTTTTCTTTCACTTGTCTTTTCGATTCGTGGCGTCATTTCCTTCAATTTAGCGCGATACAATCTCCCCCAAAAGCGTACCAGAAGTGGCACTTGTCACTTTTACCATTACATAATCACCTTTGTTTAAGTCATAAGCTCCCTTCGGGAAAACCACCACTTTGTTTTGGCTATTGCGCCCACTCCAATGTTCTTCGCTGCGTTTGCTGGTATTTTCAATCAATATTTCAAATGTCTTACCCACGGATTGCTGGTACTGCGTCAACGAATGCCCCCGATACATTGCGATGACTTCTTCGATTCGGCGTTTCTTCACTTCTTCAGGCACATCATCTTCATATCGGCGTTCGGCAAGGGTTCCAGGCCTTTCGCTATAAGTGTACATATAAGCCAAGGCAAATTTACATTCGTCCATTAGGCTCAAAGTATCTTGATGCTCCTCCTCGGTTTCACCACAAAAACCAATAATCACATCGGTACTGATATCGCAATCGGGCATAATTTCTTTGATGCGTTTTACCTTGCTCAAATACCATTCGCGGGTGTAGGTACGATTCATCATTTGCAAAATGCGGGTGTTACCACTTTGTACAGGTAAATGAATACACTTACAAATGTTGTGGTACTTGGCCATTGTGTGCAGTACATCATCGGTAATGTCTTTGGGATGTGAAGTACTGAAACGCACACGCAATTTTGGGCTGATTAAAGCTACCTTTTCGAGGAGCATGGCAAAAGTTACCGAGTTGCTTTGGTCTTGTTGATGCTCTGGCGTAAAATGGTAAGAATCCACATTTTGCCCCAACAAAGTAATTTCTTTGTAACCTGCATCAAATAAGGCCTCGCATTCTTGCAAAATACTCACTGCATCGCGGCTACGCTCGCGACCACGAGTGAATGGCACCACGCAAAAGGTACACATATTATTACAGCCGCGCATAATGCTTACAAAAGCACTCACACCATTATTATCCAAGCGTACAGGCGAAATGTCGGCATAAGTTTCTTCTCTGCTCAGCAAAACATTCACTCCTTTTTGCCCGCTCACTGCTTCTTTAATCAAGGCAGGCAAACTGCGGTAGGCGTCTGGACCAATCACCATGTCCACTAATTTCTCTTCTTCGAGCAATTTGGCCTTTAGTCGTTCGGCCATACAACCGAGAACGCCAATAAGCGCACCTGGCTTTTTCCTTTTTTCGCGGCGAAAAATATGCAATCGATTGCGCACAGTTTGCTCGGCCTTATCCCGAATAGAGCAAGTGTTGATCAAAAACAAATCTGCTTCTTCCATTATAGTGGTAGGGCCAAAACCGTCTTCTTTTAAAATAGAAGCCACAATTTCGCTGTCGCTAAAATTCATAGCGCAACCATAACTTTCGATATAAAACTTCTTGGTGTACAAGGCATCTTCGGCCGTTTTTGCAGCCATTGCCATCCCTTGCAAAGATTCGTCTACTTCTTTTTTTAACAATTCTGCCATAATTGCAGTCCTTCAATTTTGCACAAAGATAGGATTTTGCAGTACATTTAACCCCTTAAACAAATAGACAGTTATGCGCAAAATTGGTCGCTTTTTATGTTGTACATTATTAGCATTGACATTTGTGAATACTTCTTTTGCCCAAGGAATGAAAGACCCTACGCATTGGACTTATGAAAGCAAAAAAATCGCAAATGATGTTTATGAGCTCAACTTTAAGCTAAAATTGGATGAAGGATTTCATATTTGGGCCATTAATGTCGGTGGAGACGGTTTTCAAATAGTTCCAAAATTCTATTTCGACAAAACGCCGAAGGCAAAATGGATGGGCAACATCAGAGAAAAAGGGAAATTAATGACCGAAAGCATGGAGGGCATAGAAGGAATAGTAAATTATTATAGCAGAGAAGTTACCTATACCCAAATGGTACAAGCACCTGCTGGTAGCACCATAAACGGTAAACACGAATACCAAGTTTGCAATGATTTTATGTGTTTACCGCCAACCGACAAGCCCTTTACCTTTCAATTGAACTAAGTTTTTTTAAATCACAACCTACATTTTTAATTTTTAATCTGAATGAAGCATTTTTCTAAATTCCGCTTATTGATTGCCTTGTTTTTATTGGGTAGCCTTTGTGCTCAAGCACAAATAGAAGCAGACCCTACCACTTGGACTTATGATATTAAAAAAATAAGTGGAGATGAATATGCAATTAATTTTCATCTTAAGCTAAAAGAACATTGGCATATTTATTCTTTAGAAGCAGGGGGAGATGGCTCTTTGATCATTCCGAGCTTTGAAATTACAAGCCCAAAATCGGCAAAATTAAAAGGCAAACCAACAGAAAAAGGAAAGCGAATTTCAGAAGTTGAAGAAACAATTGGCACTTTTTATTATTTAAAAGATAAGGTAGATTATACTGTAAAAGCAATCATTAAAGAAAACGGAAAACTCTCGGGTACCTATAGTTACCAAGTTTGTGACGAGAGCCATTGCTTACCGCCTTATACCAAAAAATTTAGCTTTGATATTACTGATGCTACTAGCCATGTTGATTCTTCTGCTGCAGACACAGCCACAGCTATCGCCTCAGTGCCCCAAGCAGATGCAAAACAAACAGAAATGGCAACAAAAGCAGATGCTGCTGTTACCGCAACACCCAACAACGAGGCTCCGAAAGAACAACGCAGCAACCTAATGCTCGTTATAGAAGGCATCTTGGGTGGCTTATTCTCCATCATCACTCCTTGTGTTTTTGCAATGTTACCGATGACCGTGAGCTTCTTTTTGAAACGCTCAAAAGATAAAAAATCAGGGATCAAAGTTGCTTTGCAATATTCCTTTGCCATCATTATCATC
This sequence comes from Chitinophagaceae bacterium, assembly GCA_034680125.1. Classification (GTDB taxonomy): domain Bacteria; phylum Bacteroidota; class Bacteroidia; order Chitinophagales; family Chitinophagaceae; genus Rurimicrobium. The sequence goes on along the minus strand of JAXITL010000022.1, from coordinate 20,825 downwards.
TTTAGTTTATTGGGCTTGCTGCTCACCTTGGTAAACAACAAAAACATCTTGTACGAGTTTTCAACACATTGGGTTACCAACGTGGTTTTCTTTGTCATGTTCTTGATTTTTGCCTTCTCTTTCTTGGGTGCATTCGAACTTACATTGCCTTCAAAATGGAGCACCCTATCCGACAGTAAAGCCAATATGAATAGCTTTAGTGGCATCTTTTTTATGGCGCTTACCTTGGCCATTGTTTCCTTTTCGTGCACTGCACCATTTTTAGGCGGACTCATTTCTGAAATATCGAAAGGCGCAAGAGTTGGACCATTTTTTGGCTTCTTAGGATACGGCATTGGTTTGGCCTTACCCTTCACTTTATTTGCCATTTTCCCACAATTATTAAATGCACTCAACAAGCAAGGGGGATGGCTGAATGCAGTGAAAGTCACTTTCGGTTTTATTGAATTGGCTTTAGCCTTCAAATTCTTGTCGAATGCCGATTTGGCAAAGGGTTGGCGCTTGCTCGACCGCGAAATTTTTATCGCCATTTGGGTGGTCATTGCGGTGGTTTTGGCCTTGTACTTATTGGGTAAAATTCGTTTCTCGCACGATAGCGAAATGCCCAAAAATGATTGGGGATTGCCCTATCTTACGGTTACACGTACCATGTTTGCACTTGCTTCCTTGATATTTGCCTTATACCTTTTGCCGGGTATGTGGGGCGCACCGCTAAACGGAATGGGAGCCTTTGTGCCACCAATGGGTACACAAGATTTTGTGATTGGTTCGGGTAATAATAATACGACAACAGCTGCGCCGCAGGAAGGTCCTGAACGCCGCTATGCCGAGCGTATGAAAATTTATGAACCCGAAGCGGTGAAAAAATTTGGCCTCGAAACCTACTTTGATTATAACGAAGGTTTGGCTGCTTCTAAAAAACTGAAAAAGCCCTTGATGCTGGACTTTACGGGTATTACTTGCGTTAATTGCCGCAAAATGGAAACACAGGTTTGGAGCAATCCCGAAGTATTGAGAAGATTAAAAGAAGATTTTATTATTGTATCTCTTTATTGCGATGCAACACAAGTGGACATCCCTGAAAAGGAACAATTTGAATCAGACTTTTTGGGCACAAGAGTTACTTCTTTAGGGCAATATAATTCGCATTTGCAAGCCACAAAATACAATGCCAACACCCAACCATTTTACTTTTTTGTGGATGAAAACGAAAAATTAATGGCTGATAAAGGCTATGGTTATGACGCAGATGTTCAAAAATTTATTGCACATTTAGATGCGGTAAAAGCAAAATTTAAAGCGCAGAATCCGTAATAATTTAAGGTTCTGGACATTTCTATATTAATTTGAAGGCTGTGGACAGATCCCTACAAGACGACCCTAGCGGAAAACAATTAGCCTTAAAACCCGCATTTTAGGATAAAAACCTAACGCACATGACACAAACACTCAACTTATTAGTGCTGCCCGAAGAGGCCACACAACAAGCTATTCTCCTTAAATATATTGCGGTACAAATTGGCGTAAAAGCCAGTCGAATCAATGGTTTTCGTATCGAAAGACAATCGATAGACGCCCGGAGCAGAATCGTAAAAATCCAATTACAAGTGCTTGTTTTTATTGACGAGCCAATGCCCGAAAACGAAGCATTTGATCCACAACTACAAAACGTAAGCAACAAAGCTAGTGTGGTGATTGTGGGCGCCGGACCCGCAGGATTATTTGCTGCATTGCGTTTAATTAGCTTGGGCTTCAAACCCATTATTCTCGAAAGAGGAAAAGATGTGAGGAGTCGGCGCAGAGATTTGGCCACAATGAACAAAACCGGTCTTGTCCATCCCGAGTCCAATTACTGTTTTGGCGAAGGCGGTGCTGGTACCTATAGTGATGGAAAATTGTATACCCGCTCTACCAAACGAGGTGATGTAAAGCGCATTTTGAATTTATTTGTTCATTTTGGCGCCGAAAAAAACATATTGGTGGAAGCCCATCCCCATATTGGCACCAACAAATTACCCCAAATCATCACGGCCATGCGCGAGCAAATTATTGCTTGTGGCGGCGAGGTTTTATTCGAAACAAAACTCACAGACATTCTGCTTGAAAATAGCGCCATTAAAGGTGTTTCCTGCGCAGATGGCACAAAAATAGATTGCACAAAACTCATCTTGGCAACAGGGCATTCGGCTAGGGATATTTTTGAATTGTTGGAACGGAAAAACATCTTGATAGAAGCCAAACCCTTTGCTTTGGGCGTGCGCATTGAGCACCCGCAAGCATTAATTGACAGTATCCAATATTCTTGCCCAACACGAGGCGAACATCTACCTCCTGCAGCCTATTCACTGGTAAGTCAAGAAAACGGTCGTGGTGTTTTTAGTTTTTGTATGTGCCCAGGGGGTATCATAGCACCAGCCTCTACAGCCCCAGGCGAATTGGTCGTGAATGGTTGGAGTCCATCCAAACGAAACAACCCCTTTGCCAATTCGGGTACGGTAGTGGCTGTCGATGAAAGAGATTTTGCACCATTTGGTTTTAAAGGAAATCTTGCTGGACTGCATTTTCAGGCAATGGTGGAGCAAAATTGTTTTGCTGCCGGAGGCGGAAATCTTGTTGCGCCCGCCCAAAGAATGGTGGATTTTGTAAACGGTAAATCATCCTCTAGCCTACCCGATTGCTCCTATATCCCTGGCCTCAACAGTGTGCAGATGCGTGATGTTTTACCCAAAGTAGTAGCTGATGCTTTACGCAAAGGTGTGCAGACTTTTGGTAAAAAAATGAAAGGATATTTTACGAATGATGCCCTATTGGTAGCCACCGAATCGCGCACCAGTAGCCCTGTTCGTATTCCAAGACATAAAGAAACATTAGAGCATCCCCAGATAAAAGGCTTATACCCTTGTGCTGAAGGAGCGGGATATGCAGGTGGTATTGTGAGCGCTGCTATTGATGGGGAACGTTGTGCAGAAATGGCGGTGCGGTAAAATTTTCTATTTTTAAGCTATAAATATATTTTTATGAGAGGCGAAGCTAATTGGTTACCTTTTTTATTAGCACCCATCCTTTTTTTGATAGCCTACTATTTCATCAAAAAATTGATTCAAAAAATAAAAGATAGATAAGCAACAGACAAAGTTTTAGCATAATTGAACAAGGGGGAAAGTGCAAAATTATTATCTCTACAGGGTTACTTAGAATATAAGTTCATTGTTTTGGCTAGTCCAATAGCGGCAAAACTTTCAATGGCTTCGCAACTTTTGAGTATTTTATCTTTGACGATGGGCAATTCTGCATTTGTCCACCTACCCAAAACAAACTCTACTTGGCGACCTTTGGCAAAATCACTTCCGATACCAAATCTCAATCGTGGATAGGCATTGGTGGCGAGCATGAGCTGAATGTTCTTGAGTCCATTATGGCCTGCATCACTACCCGAACCCCGCAAACGAAGTGTTTCAATAGGCAAGGCTAGGTCATCTACCAATACCAAAATATTTTCGATAGCAATCTTCTCTTTGTCCATCCAATATTTGACCGCCTTACCACTCAGGTTCATATAAGTAGTGGGCTTAATTACAATAAAGGTTTTGCCTTTCCACTTGCATTCGGCCATCCAGGCATGTCTTTCGAGGCTAAAAGAGCCGCCATGTTGTAGGACAAAAGTGTCGGCAATATCAAAACCAATATTGTGGCGCGTAGCATCATATTCGGCGCCAATATTACCCAGACCAACAATTAAATATTTCATCGAAGGCAAAGGTAAATTTTATTCAAAATATTTGGAGACGAATTTATAGTGCTTATCTCCTTGTAAACCTTACCTTTATTCCGATTTTTTAATACAGCAATCGCATGTCTATACATTCCGAAATAAAACGTGTAACCACCCACACCTTGCAGTGGATGAAACAAAACAATGAAAAAATCAGTATGCTCACTGCTTACGATTATTCCATGGCAAGCATCCTGGATGCAGCAGGTATTGATGTGTTACTCGTGGGCGACTCGGCCAGTAATGTAATGGCGGGCAATAGTACGACATTGCCCATCACTTTAGACCATATGATTTACCATGCTCAAAGTGTGATGCGCGGCATAGAACGCTGTTTGGTGATTGTTGATTTGCCCTTCGGCAGCTATCAAGGCAATAGCAAAAAAGCCTTAGAGTCGGCTATAAGGGTGATGAAGGAAACCGGTGCACACGCTATTAAACTAGAGGGTGGTAAAGACGAATGCGAATCGATTAGCCGTATTGTGAGTGCTGGCGTACCGGTAATGGGGCATTTGGGTTTGACACCACAATCGATTAATAAATTTGGTACTTATGCGGTGCGTGCCAAAGAGGAGGAAGAAGCAGATATACTCATTGAAAATGCCCATGCCTTGCAGGCTGCTGGCTGTTTTTCAATAGTTCTCGAAAAGATTCCAGCAAGCCTTGGTAAGCGTGTAGCGGAAGAACTGAAAATTCCTGTAATTGGTATTGGTGCCGGTATGCACGTGGATGGCCAAGTATTGGTGATGCACGATATGCTGGGCATTACCAAAGATTTTTCACCCAAATTTCTTCGCCGATATCATAATTTATTAGATGAAATTACCAAAGCAACGCAACATTATATTGCCGATGTTAAGGGTAATATCTTCCCGAATGAAACAGAGCAATACTAATAGGGAAGCAAATGGCAAATCTATTTTTTTTGAGGGCTAACAGCTAAAGATTTCAAGGCTATTTACGTTCTCCAATTTGTTGACGCCACATGGCATAATACAAACCTTTTTCTTCCAATAATTGGCTATGGGTGCCCATCTCGGCAATATTCCCTTTTTCCAATACGACAATCCTATCAGCATGCATAATGGTCGATAGCCTATGGGCAATCATCACCGTAATATGCTCGCGCTGATCGGTGATTTGGCGAATGGTTTGAGAAATTTCTTCTTCGGTAAGTGAATCAAGTGCTGAAGTAGCCTCATCAAAAATCATTAATTGGGGCTGGCGCAATAAGGCTCGAGCAATAGACAAACGCTGCCTTTCGCCACCCGACAATTTCAAACCACCCTCGCCAATCACGGTATCAATGCCCTTATCTGCCCTGTTTAGAATATTGTAACAAGCCGAACGTTGGAGTACATCTTCTATTTGGGCATCTGTGGCTTGTGGATTTACAAACAACAAATTTTCTTTGATGGTTCCCGAAAACAATTGGGTGTCTTGGGTTACAAAACCTATTTGATGACGCAATTCATCAAAATCAATTTCTGTACCATTAATCCCATTGTAAAAAATTGATCCTTTGCCCGGAGGATAAAGGCCCACCAACAATTTTACCAAAGTGGTTTTGCCCGAACCCGATGGACCCACAAAAGCAACTGTTTCCCCCCTTTTTATCTCGAAAGAAATGGTCTCTATCGCTGGATGACTAGCTGTTTGGTGTTGAAAGCCTACATGATCAAAACGCAAAGTGGCAATTTGGTGAATCGGCTTAGGTGTTGCTGGTTTTACTTCTACAGGTCGTGCGAAAAGCGTTTGAATATTTTCGAGCGAAGCCTCGGCCTCGCGATAAGAAAGAATCACATTACCCAATTCTTGCAAGGGACCAAAAATGAAAAAGGAATAAAAATGCATGGTCATTAATTGCCCAATAGAGAGCACCTTATGAAAGACAAAATACAAGAGCGAAAACATGATGATTTGTTGCAACAAATTGACAAATGTGCCTTGTACAAAACTTATGGTACGAATGCTCTTTACTTTACTCAATTCTAATTTCAGAATTTTAAAAGTAGTGGCATTCAAGCGACGGATCTCTTGTTGGGTTAGTCCTAGACTTTTGACCAATTCAATATTGCGCAAAGATTCTGTAGTAGAACCCGCCAAAGCATTGGTTTCTTTGACGATGCCTTTTTGAATAAATTTTATTTTTTTGCTCAAGACACTTGTAAGCCAGCCCAAGATTAGCGCACCAACAAAATAAATAAGCGGTAACATGGGATGCAGTGTAAAGGCATAGACCATCACAAACACAATACCAACAATCGTTACAAAAAGCACATTCACAAAATTAGATATGAACTTTTCGCAGTCGGTACGCACTTTTTGCAAAATCGAAAGGGTCTCGCCACTTCTTTGATCTTCAAAATCTTGATAAGGTAAACGCAAGGCATGACGCAATCCATCAGTGTACAAATTGGCACCAAATTTTTGGATAATCACATTCACTGTATAATCTTGGAAGGCTTTGGCAATACGACTCACCATAGCCACCCCAATCACCATACCCACTGCAGCCAATACACCGGAAATGTATTGTTGTTCTGTCCATTTTTCGGGCTGCTTACCATATTTGTCAATGATGTAGTGCCCCAATATATAGGGATTGAGTAAGGAAAAAACCTGATTAATAGTGGCCAATAAAAGGGCGATAAAAATGAGCGATTTGTATTTGCTCAGATAGTTTAAGAGTAATTTCAAAGGAAAATTGATTTATACAAATGAGAATGCAAAAGTCGGCACTTATTATTTGTGGGCACTCATTTTTTTTAAGCCTATAAATTTGTTTTAATTATAAAATAATAGACGAAATCAAAAAAATGTTAGACTAATCTATCTTTTAAAGACTTAGTTTTGTAACAAATTACGCAGCAATCCTACATGACCCACGAAGCAGCCGATAAATCCCTTAGTGATGTACATCAAAGTATTGACCCGAGCAATAAACGAAAGGGCTGGCGTCGGATTTTGGCTTTTTTTGGTCCGGCCTACCTCATTTCGGTAGGTTATATGGATCCAGGCAATTGGGCTACTGATATTGCGGGTGGTAGCGCCTTTGGTTATTCCCTTATTTGGGTATTGCTGATGAGTAACCTCATGGCTTTGCTCTTACAATCTTTAAGTGCAAGACTAGGCATTGTGCAAGGAAGAGATTTGGCCCAATGCAATCGTTATTATTATCCCCGTAGCATCAATTTTATATTATACATACTGGCCGAATTGGCTATTGCCGCTTGCGACCTTGCCGAAGTGCTCGGGATGGCCATCGGACTCTATTTGTTGTTAGACATTCCCTTGCTTTGGGGTGTTTCCATTTCTATCCTCGATACTTTTTTACTACTCTATTTACAACGCCTGGGCATCCGCAAATTAGAAGCTTTTATCATCGCTTTGGTGGCCATCATCGGTTTGTGTTTTTGGGTAGAGATGATGTATGTGCAACCACCTATTGCCGACATAGCCAAAGGTTTTGTACCTCATATTCCTAGCAAAGCAGCCTTGTATATTGCCATTGGTATTATTGGCGCCACAGTGATGCCCCACAACTTGTACCTCCATTCGGCATTGGTGCAAACCCGCAAAACGGGAACGGATAGAAAATCCATTCTACAAGCTATCAAATACAATGTCATCGATTCGGCTATTGCACTCAACCTCGCCTTTTTTGTCAATGCCGCCATATTGGTATTGGCAGCAGCAGTGTTTTATAAAGCGGGATTACACGAAGTGGCTTCCATGGAAGAAGCACATAAACTTTTATCACCCATGTTGGGCAATAAATGGTCGTCGCATTTATTTGCCATCGCCCTCATTGCTGCGGGTCAAAGCTCGACTGTGACCGGCACCTTGGCAGGACAAATTGTAATGGAAGGCTATCTGCAATTGCGTATCAATCCCCTTATTCGCCGACTCATTACACGTTTGCTCGCCGTTATTCCTGCTATTATTGTCATTGCTTATTTTGGAGACAAAGAGGTAGACTCGATGCTCATTTTTAGCCAAGTTATTTTGAGCATGCAATTGGCTTTTGCCATTATTCCACTCATACATTTTGTGAGCGACAAAGTGCGCATGGGCGAATTTGCCATCGGGGCCAAAATCAAAATACTCAGTTGGCTAGTCGCCAGTATCATCATTGCATTGAATCTATGGCAATTATTTGAAAGTGGCCAAGATTGGATTGCAGGAACTGACAATTGGACAATCAAAGCCTTGACGGTATTATTTGTGAGCGGCTTTATCCTCTTGCTGCTCATCACAACATTCTATCCACTCTTTCTTAAAAACAGAAAGCAACATAGCATCAACATGCACCAACATGAGTTGGACAGCTTGGATAATATGGCTACTAAATCTTTCACTAAAATTGCTTTGGCGCTAGACTTTGGCATCAACGACAAGGAAATTATTGCCTATGCTATAAAACTAGCCGAACCAAATACACAATTCACCCTCATTCATATTGTGGAAAGCGCATCGGCAAAGGCTATTGGTGAGGAGGCCCAAGATCACGAAACACAGGAAGACCAAAAAATAATGGACCATTACCTGAGTTTGTTTTTGGCAAAAGGCTTAAAAGCTGAAGGTAAAATAGGTTTTAAAAATCGAGTGAAAGCCATTGCCCAAATTGTTAGTGAGGAGCAAGCAGACTTACTGATTGTGGGTAGTCATGGTCATCATAATCTGATGGATATTATCTTTGGCGAAACCGTTAATTCATTAAGGCATAAAGTGAAAGTACCGGTATTGATTGCGCAATAAAAAAGCGAAATAGAACTGAGTATTTACACTATGCAAGAACTAGCCCTAACCCTAGTGTTCCGTATACTAGAGTATTAGCTTTAGAAATAACTCTTGGAACATTGCCTTTATCATTGACTGACCTATCAATGTTGTTTTTACCTTTTTGACAGTACATTAGAGTACATAATCCTAATCAAAAAATCAAGAGACCATGTCTTATTGCCAAGCTATAGAAACGATGCAACCTGAGGACAGGAAAGCGCTTCATAAAAACTACCACGACAAGCACTACGGCTTTCCCATTCATAATGATGATGAGCTTTTTGGACGCTTAATTATGGAAATCAATCAGGCAGGTTTGAGTTGGGAAACCATCCTCAAAAAGGAAGAGTCTTTTAGAAAAGCTTATAGCCAATTTAGTATCAAAAAAGTTGCTGCCTACAGCGAAAAAGACAGTGCACGCTTGTTAGCAGATGTAGGCATCATCCGAAACAAACTAAAGGTCAATGCAGCTATTGAAAACGCAAAAGCAATCCTTCAATTGCAACAAGAATTTGGCTCTTTTGAAAATTGGTTGAGCCATCATCATCCCAAAACAAAAGAAGAATGGGTAAAACTTTTCAAGAAGACTTTCAAATTTACGGGTGGCGAAATAGTGGGCGAATTCTTAATGAGTATCGGCTATTTGCACGGTGCACATATTGAATCATGCCCCATTAACAATGTGGTTATGCAATCGCAACCCATGTGGACAAAGGAAAAGAAATAAAATAGATTAAGAAACTACTCAAAAAATAAATAAAGAAAATGATCTACAGAACACCCAAAATACAAATTTACTTTGGGCGTTTTGTAGTTTATTATTGAACCTTCCATCTTACACCCAAATAGAATTCACGGCCACGAGTTGGGCCCCAAACCGAAGACAAATCAAAGTAAGGACCAAATGGATTGCTGGCACTAATAATGGGATTGGGTTGAAGGTAATTGAAGATATTTTCGCAGCCAGCATACAAGTCCAAACTTTTCAAACGAAAAGTAGCTTGTACATTAAAGGTAGCATAGGGCACTGAAAAATCAGCTCTTCTGTACTCGGCTGGATTTGAAGCTGTATTAGGCAATCTCATTTTATCAAACCAATGTGCATTCACATCTCCCTGCCATTTATTATCCTTACTGCGGTATGAAATGGCTGCCATTACGCGATTGTGTGGATTAAATGGAAGCAACACTTTTTGCCCATTTTGTATTCGATACACATCCAAATAATTATAAGCTGCCCGAAACTCCAATTGTTTATAAAACACTAAAGAAGCTTCTACCTGCAAACCGTTGGAGCGTGAGATCCCTGTAAAATTATTAATCAGAATTTTTGTTGGGTCAGCATAATAATCTGGAAAGAATTGATTGCTGAAACGCGTGCTGTAAAAATCAGCGTTTAAAGTTCCGGTGCTGTTATCAAACTCGAAACGATAAGTATGGTTGAGACCCCAATTAATTGCTTCTTCAGGTTTCAAAGGTTCAATAAATAGCACATCTCGGGAACCAACCAACAAATTGATCTGCTCGCTAAATAAATTAACTTGACGCCAACCCGAACCAACTGATGCCCTAATTGTGTGATGGCTATTAAGGGCGTATTTGAGCATCGTTCGTGGTGTAACATAAGTACCCCATTGCTGGTGTTTATCAATCCTTGCACCAGTGATTAGAACAATTTTTTCATCACGCCAGCGGAAGGTATTTTCGACAAAGACACCCGGCACATCAAGATTAGTTTCGTATTGGCCATTAAAAGTTCGCTTTAGTTGATTGTCAGAAAAACCAACCGTCTCTTTTAGTCGCTGATACCGATAACTGAAACCAGATTTGACCGAATGAGTTCTGTGCCATTGCCATTCGTATTGGAGATTGGCATAAGCAGATTGTTGATTTGCATTATAATTTGTAATTCCAAACCAGGAATATTGATTGTGCATAAATCCGGACAAAGAAAGCGCAATGGCCTGCTTGCCAGAAAAACGATAAGTTGATTTCACAGAAACTTCTGGTTGGGTAAATTGGATACTTTGACCATAAACAGAATTACTACCCAAGTCCCTTTCATCCTCATAAGCCATTTGCCCACCTAATCTTTTTTCTTTCACCAATCTTAATGCAATCTGCATTGAATAACCTTTCTGGTTTTCGTTGCCGTATTTCCATTTATTGAAGGCCATATAACGGGTAAGCTGAGGCAAATCAAGAAATCCATCTTTGTTGCCATCAACTTTACCAGCAGGCTGAACATTATGAAGAGCAAGCAGGCTATGCCATTTCTTTTTCTTACCCAAGGAACTGGCAATATTGATATTTAGATGGGCTTCGCCAAAACTATTGACATAGCCATTGAGGTATAACAACTCGGCTTTATCGGGAGCTGTGGTTTCCAGATTGATTTGTCCACTAATGCTTTCAAAGCCTTGCAATACAGAATTTGTCCCTTTGGATACATAAATATTCTGAACGATACTACCCGGATAAGTACTGACACCATAAGTATAGGCAGCGCCCGAAATCATAGGTAATCCATCAACTAATAGCTGATTATATACACCCGAAAGGCCCAAAATGCGCAACTCCTGAGCATTGGTCAATACATTGGTTACTTGGGGTTGAACAGAAGCCTGAGTGCCAAAACAACCCGCTAAATCGCAACAAGCTGCTTTTGATAATTCACGCTGATTGATAACCTCTGTTTTAATCGCATTAGTAGAAAGATAAGCTGCGCGCGTATCTTTTACCGTGATGCCTTTTATGGATTTAGCTTCCGGACGCAAAACAATACTAAGGTATGATTTGTCTCCAACGTCAAAAGTGTCAGTAATAAACCCGGCTTCAGACGCGACAATTCTTTTGTCAGAAATATTGGCCCAAGGCAATTCAAAAACACCATTTTCATTGGCCTGAACTATTTCTCCTGTTGCTATACTTTGAACATAAGCGCCAGGTAAAATCTCCTTTTCCTTATCCACCAAACCAAACAATTTACCTTTCAACACTTGTCCCTGAGCAGAAGAGGAAAATGCCAACGAAAGCAGTATAAAAAACACTGTGGGCTTATTCATTGTTTTTCTTTTTGCGGTTTGATTCTTTTTTCACTTTATAGGGCCGAGCTAATGGATCATCACATCCGGGAGTTGCCTCGATTGCCTTCTCAATATTTGCCTGATTGGTGGCAATGCTATGGTAGCTTATAGTAAAAGTAGAAACATCACCCGCAATTGCAGTAAAACTAACCTCCTCTATACCCTCCTGGTTAAGCAAACGTTTTTTAATGGTGGGCATGTCATTTTTACAATGAAGATTTTTCACTTTGATGGTGGCAACTTTTAGGCTATCGATCGTTTGTGCAACAGCTAAAGAGGAAGAGGAAACGAAAAAAGAAACTGTTATGAGGAGAATGCTTGAAATAAATTGAGTCATTGTATACATATTGAGTGCCGCATTGTGTTTTTCATAAAAAACAAAATGACGCAAAAATGAATAATTAAATCGGCTGGCTTCTACTGAAGATACCAACTGAAATGTCGTAAATAGAAATGACTAAACTATTTTAGGGGGTTGCCAGAAAGACAATACAGGTGCTTGAACTGAAGGGCAACAAAAGAAGCCCCAGGCGGGGTCAATATACACAACCAAAGCCTTGACAATAAAAAAAGAAAGTGGGGATGGCATTGCACTAAAAACGCAGCAATTACAAGATTGAAAAGGATTACATACTCCGGTACAACCATGTTTGTTTTCGGAGTCCGAACTACAATCACTGTCTGAGCAAGAAGACTCATTGCAGCAAGTATCGGCAGTTGATGTACTAGCGCAAACGGGCTGAACCGACAATGTCAGCACTACAAAAGCCAATAAAAAGCATAAATACTTCAAGATGTAAAAATAAGAAAAAATCAGTCTAATGGTACTTTTAAAAAAGCGACTATCGTTGTTACTTAATAGCCGCTATGCTGCTTTTTAATGTAACGTTAGATTTTCCCTGCTTTGATTTCATCCACCACCGAAGGATCTAACAAGGTAGAGGTATCGCCCAAATTGTCCGTTTCGCCTTCGGCAATTTTGCGCAAAATGCGGCGCATAATTTTTCCACTTCTTGTTTTGGGCAAACCTTGGACAAATTGAATTTTATCGGGCTTGGCAATAGCGCCGATCACCCTTGATACGGTTTGAATAATGTCTAACTTAGTTAGATATTCATCATCATGGATATTATCCATAATCACGTAAGCATAAATGCCTTGGCCCTTTAAATCGTGCGGATAACCCACTACAGCACTTTCTACAACGCCTGCATGCATATTGATCGCATTCTCCACTTCGGCAGTACCAATGCGGTGTCCACTCACATTGAGTACATCATCTACCCTACCAGTGATTCTATAATTACCCTCATTATCGCGATAGCAACCATCACCGGTAAAATATAGATTTTCGTAGGTGGCAAAATAATTAGTGCGGCAACGCTCATGGTCGCCATAGGTCGTGCGCAAAATACCGGGCCAAGGAAACTTAATGCACAAATTGCCGCTAACATCATTGCCTTCAATTTCTTTGCCTTGTTCATCTACCAAAATTGGCTGGATGCCTGGCAAAGGCAATGTGGCATATGAGGCTTTAGATGGCGTAACGCCTGCGATATTCGAAATCATAATACCACCCGTTTCCGTTTGCCACCAAGTATCTACAATAGGACAGTTTTTCTTGCCAATTTTTTCATCAAACCAATGCCAAGCCTCTTCATTGATGGGCTCACCAACAGAACCAAGCACTTTTAAAGAACTCAAATCTTTACCCTGCAATGGTTCATTTCCAAAAGCCATCAAGCTACGAATGGCAGTAGGGGCAGTGTATAGAATATTGACTTTATGTTTATCCACCACATCCCAAAAACGACCTGCATCTGGCCAAGTGGGCACCCCTTCAAATATTAAAGTGGTAGCTCCAGCACAGAGCGGACCATAAACGATATAGCTATGGCCGGTAATCCAACCAATATCTGCAGTACAAAAATGCACATCACCAGGAGTGTATTGAAATACATTGACAAAGGAATAAGTAGTGTACACCATATAGCCACCTGTAGTATGCACTACCCCTTTTGGCTTGCCTGTAGATCCTGAAGTGTACAAAATAAACAAAGGGTCTTCTGCGTCCATTTCTACTGCAGGACAATCGGGATTGCCCATCATTTCTACCTTTTTAACTTCATCTTCCCACCAAACATCTCTACCCTTAATCATACTGATGGGCGTATGTGTGCGCATCAATACAATGACCCTTTTCACAAATTTGCATTGTACCAGGGCATCATCGATGACACTTTTCAAGGGTATTTCTTTTTGGCCTCTATAAGCACCATCACAAGTGATGATAAATGATGCTTGCGCATCTTGCAATCTATCGGCAATGCTCTGCGCACTAAAGCCCCCAAATATTACAGAATGTACGGCACCAATGCGGGCACAAGCCAAAATGGCGATGGCCATTTCGGACACCATACCCATATACAAACAAACGCGATCGCCTTTTTGTACGCCATTATTTTTGAGCACATGGGCAAATTGAATAACCTTGTTATATAAGTCGCGATACGTTAATACCCGATGTTGTTCTTCGGGGTCATTTGATTCCCAAATAAGGGCAGGTTGATTTTCCAGTTTCCCCAAATGCCTGTCGAGGCAATTCTCTGTAATATTGAGTTTTGCACCTTTAAACCATTCCACTTTAGGCTCTGCAAAATTCCAATTCAGCACTTTGTCCCAGGGTTTTTTCCATAGAAAAGAAGAGGCTATTTCTGCCCAAAAAGCTTCGGGGTCTTGAGTGCTTTTTTCATAAGCCAGCATATAGGCCTCGGGACTTGTAATTTGATATGGATAAGACATAAAAGTAAATTTAGGCTAAACAAAACAACCGATACCAAAGCTATACAATAGTTTGCGTATCGGTTGTTAATGTACAAATAGTCTTATATTTTTACAAAACGATATTGATCATCTTACCTTTTACAAAAATGATTTTCTTCGGAGCATTCCCTTCCAACCATTTTTGTACCACTTCATTCGCTAACACAATTTGTTCAATATCGGCTTGCGAAGCATCAAGTGCAAACTCAAGCTCCGTGCGGGTTTTACCATTAATCGCTACGGGATAAACTTTACTATTCTCCGTGGTATATCGTTCTTCCCAATGCGGGAAAAGAGCGGTGATTACAGAACCTTCTTTACCCAATTGCGCCCACAATTCCTCGGCAATATGCGGTGCATAAGGACAAATCAACTGAACCAATGGCTCTAGAATACTGCGTTTGTGGCAATTCATTTCTGAAAGTTCATTGACGATAATCATAAACTGACTGACAGCAGTATTCAAAGAAAAACGCTCGGTGTCTTGTTCTATTTTTTTAATGCCTTTGTGCAAAGCTTTAAGTTCTGCTTCTGTAGCTGCATCATCGGTCACTATCCAGCCTTTGGCATCATCATTATAGAGACGCCAAAACTTACGTAAGAAACGATGCACCCCTTCAATACCTTTAGTATCCCAAGGTTTGCTCACATCCAATGGCCCTAAAAACATCTCGTACATCCGGAAAGTATCTGCTCCGTATTGTGCGATGATATCATCTGGATTCACCACATTGTATTTAGACTTAGACATTTTTTCAACCTCAGCACCGCAGAGGTATTGGCCATCTTCTTCTAAAATGAAATGGGCATTGGCATAATCTGGGCGCCATTTTTTGAATGCTTCAATATCCAATACAATACCATCTACAAAAGATATATCCACCCGAACAGGCGATACAATCAAGGCGCCATTTGCTATGATGGTATAACTATTGCCATCGTTTTTTGCCTTTAAGGCCAAATTGATCGCATCGATTTTGGATTGTACATAATCCATATCATCCTTTGTAGTAGTCCCATTAATAATATTCTTGGCCATACTATGGGTTATGTAAACCTCAGGACATAATTCAGATGAACCGGCAGGGCCCGTATATACATTATCTGTGGCTAAACGATACACAAACCTACTACTACCCTGTATCATCCCCTGATTTACCAACTTTTTAAAAGGTTCGTCAAAACCAATGAAACCTAAGTCACACAAGGCTTTGGTCCACATACGGCTGTAGAGTAAATGCCCTACGGCATGCTCTGTTCCGCCGATATAAATATCCACCTGATTCCAGTAATCGGTTGCCGCTCTATCGGCAAAAGCATGTTCATTATGGGGGTCCATATACCGCAAGAAATACCAGGAGGAACCTGCATAACCGGGCATGGTGTTGGTCTCGTAATACTTCGATTTCCAATCCTCAATATTCGCCAAAGGACCTTCGCCATCGGGGCCCGGACCGTATTTATCTATATGAGGCAACTCAAGTGGTATTTCATTTTCACTAAGTGGATAAGCGATGCCATCTTTCCATTTGATGGGAAAAGGTTCACCCCAATATCGTTGGCGACTAAAAGCCGCATCACGCATTTTAAAATTGACTTTCGCTTCGCCAAAACCTTCGGCCAACATACGCTCAATCACCTTGACAGCGGACTCTTTGGGCGATAAGCCATTGATAAAATCACTGTTGATTAAGTTAAAATCTTTTTCGCCATAAGCTTCTTCACCATTGTATTGTTCACCAATGATATTGGTAATGGGAATCGAAAAATGTTGGGCAAATTTATGGTCACGTTCATCGCCACAAGGCACGGCCATAATCGCTCCTGTACCATAGCCAGCCAATACATATTCCGAAATCCAAACGGGGATTTGTTTACCGTTGAATGGATGGACAGCATAGGCGCCAGTGAAGCACCCCGAAATTTTCTTCTCGGCCATACGCTCGCGTTCGGAGCGGCTTTTGACATAAGTGATGTATTCTTCTACTGCTTGTTTTTGCTCGGCCGTGGTGATAGAGGATACCAAATCATGCTCTGGCGCCAAAACCATAAAGTCGACACCAAAAATCGTGTCAGGACGTGTGGTAAACACCTCAATATTCAAGGATGAATGTTGAACGCTGAACGCAATTTGAGCACCTACACTTTTACCAATCCAGTTGCGCTGCATTTCCTTCATCGCCTCACTAAAATCCACTGTTTCAAGACCTTGCAACAGGCGGTCGGCATATTCTGTGATGCGCAAATACCATTGGCGCAATTTCTTTTTCACCACTGGATGAGCACCGCGTTCGCTCAGGCCATTCACTACTTCATCATTAGCCAAAACGGTACCCAAAGCTTCGCACCAATTTACCTCGCCAAAACCACAAAAAGCTAAGCGGTATTGCATTAAAATATCTTGCTGTTCTTTTTCACTATATGCATTCCAAGCAGCGGCATCAAAGAGCATGCGCTCATCACCTGGGCAAGGATAATGGCTATTGCCTTCTTGTTCAAAGTGCTTTATCAATAAGGCTATGGGAACTGCTTTTTGCGTTTTTCGGTCGAAAAAGCTATTGAATAATTGCAGAAAAATCCACTGGGTCCATTTATAGTATTTCTTATCGCTGGTCCATATTTCTCTGTCCCAATCGTAACAAAAGCCAATATTGTCAAGCTGTTCGTGGTATCGGGCAATATTCTTTTTGGTGGTATCGATGGGGTGCTGACCTGTTTCGATTGCATATTGTTCGGCAGGCAAACCAAAAGCGTCAAAACCCATAGGATGCAGGACATTAAAGCCCTTCATACGCTTGTAACGAGCATAGATATCAGAAGCAATATAGCCCAGAGGATGCCCAACATGCAATCCTGCCCCACTAGGATAAGGAAACATGTCGAGGATATAGAATTTAGGTTTATCGCTATTGTTGCTTACTTTATAAACGCCGTTCTCCTGCCACTTCAACTTAGCTTCACGTTCAATACGTTGAAAATTATACTCCATAATGCTTGTTCAAATAGAGTGCAAAATAAGGAAAATAAAGGGCTTGGATGGCAAAGCTGAAGAAAAGACTTTTCCTTGAAGCTTGCCCGTCGGCTTCGCTCGAGATCAACGCTAGCGATGATGATGATGAGCATAAGGCGACCGAATAAATTACTGCTGCAATCGCTTTACCACTTCTCCAATAGGCAATCCCATAACATTATAATAATCGCCTTTGATTTTTTCAATACCAATCATTCCAATCCATTCTTGAATAGCGTAAGAACCAGCCTTGTCAAAAGGTTTGTAATTGATGATATAATGTTGGATTTGGTCTAAACTAAGGGGGCGGAAATAGACCTCTGTGATAGCCGAAAAGGATTGGACAGTATCTTTTTGCCAAATACAAACCCCTGTTACTACCCTATGCATCTTACCCGACAAATTGTGCAACATTGCCTGGGCATCTTCAGCATCTTTGGGCTTGCCTAATATTTCATTGTCGAGCAACACAACTGTATCTGCGGCAATAATGGTAGCATCAGGATGCCTTTCGGCAATGGCTAATGCTTTTTTTTGGGCTAAAAATTCAGGGACATTTTCACCGGGCATGCCATCGGGGTTGGTTTCGTCCACATCCGAAATCACTACTGTAAATTGATAACCCGCCTGCTCCATCAATTGTTGGCGGCGGGGTGATTGAGAGGCAAGTATCAGTTTATGCATTGGCTTGGTAATAATAGATGAGTAAAGAGCCTACACCCAAAATCATAATCAACTTAAGATACCGACTCATCATGCTATAATGCTGTGTGGTGGCCTTCTTAGGCAAATAGAATACCCAAATAATTAAAGGTATGGCTAAGGCAAAAAAACTATACAAAGCCAAAATACCCTGCACTTTGAAGGAAGCCAGCAACAAGGGGACAATAGCTAAAAGGGATAATACCTGCACAAATATTGCGGTAGATTTCAAACCCAATTTAATGGGCATGGTAACACAACCCTCGGCAGCATCACCAATATGATCTTCCATGTCTTTGACAACCTCGCGCATCCAGGTTAGCACAAAAGCAAAGCAAGTATAAATGCCCAACATCCAAATAGGATTGGGTAATATTTCTATGCCCTTGCGCATTATGGCCGGTTCAAACAAAAAATGCCACAACATAGGCTCATAAACAAACAAGGTAAATATCGTAAAGGCTGTTAGAAAAGCTACAATCACATTACCAATCACAAACATTCTTTTGAAATGCGAGGAATATAAAAACAACAAAAGCGTACAAAAAACCTGCACAGAAATCCAATGAATTTTACCCGCTTTGTGGGCAATAATAGCCGCTAAGCCAATACCAACAATATTGCATAAGGAATGGTATACAATGGCAGCCCTTCGGTGGATATTACGTTCAAGAATTACCTTTTCCGGACGATTAATGGCGTCAATTTTAATATCAAAATAGTCGTTGATAATGTATCCGGCTGCAGCGATCAAAAGGGTTGACAAACACAAAAAGGTGAAGTTAAGTCCGTTTAAAAGCAAAGGCTCATCCGTCCACTTTTGCAACGGGAGCAGTACACAAAACCACACCAACAATTGCGTCAGCAATAGGATGAACAAATTATTCCAACGGACAAGGCGAAGCCAATTCATGATGTATGATTTTTCTACCTAGATAGTCCAAGTAGAGGGACTCGTGCGCCACTCGGCAAGTTTTTCTTGTTGTTCGGGACCAATAATGTTTAATTCTTCGGCTACTTCCATAAGGGCCGTATAATTGCTGATTGTGTGCAGCGTTACATTTGCTTGGGCAAAAGCCTCATCGGCAGCAGGAAAACCATAGGTAAATAATCCGCACATCCCCAAAACTTCGGCTCCATGGGCACGCAAAACCTCCACCACTTCGAGGCTGCTTTTACCCGTTGAGATTAAATCTTCAACAACAACAACCTTGGCCCCAGGCGTCAAAACCCCTTCAATTTGATTACCCATTCCATGCTCTTTGGGTTTACTCCGCACATAGATAAATGGCAATTTCATTAAATCTGCAGCCAATACACCATGCGCAATACCCGCAGTCGCAACACCAGCAATCACTTCAGCATCCGGGAATTGTTCCAATATCATATTGGCCAATTCACTTTTTACAAAATCACGCGTGTAAGGAAAACTCAAAACTTTGCGATTATCACAATACACGGGAGAATTCCATCCCGAAGCCCATTTGTAGGGTTGTTGCAAGTTAATTTGTAATGCTTTAATTTGCAGCAGTTTTTCTGCGAAGTGTTTCTGTGTGCTCATATGCGCCAAAGCTACGTTCATTCTATAATTCTACAAAAAAGCAATCATGAGTTTGATCCAAAAAATTTATTTTAGTAACAAACCACTCTTGCTTGCCACAGAAAAACTGTCCGAAAAAAGGTATGAACATTACCTACAATTAGAAGGAGCGCATGCACAGCATTTTGATGAGGCCATCAAACATTTAGAACGAAAAGACAGTGTAGGCGTGGTCATCATTGAAGCCAACAAAGTACAATTAGAAAAAGAATTGCTTTGGGCATTTTACCCTCTGCATTCGGCAGGTGGCGTAGTACAAAATGAATTGGACGAGGTGCTGATGATCTACAGACGTGGGAAATGGGATTTACCCAAAGGAAAATTGGACGAAGGCGAAGATATTGAACAATGTGCCATAAGAGAGGTGCAAGAAGAAACAGGAATCAACACCGTGCATTTAGGCAGTAAAATTTGCAATACAATGCACATTTACCCTATGGGCAATAAACTAATTTTAAAATATACCGCTTGGTATAAAATGACGAGTAGCAGCAAAGAACGATTAAGCCCACAGACTGAAGAAAATATTGAACAGGTACTCTGGGTAAAACCAAAAGACATTCCCGTATTATTGCGCAATTCCTTTGAAACAATAATGGAGGTGCTTGTCGAATCCAACATTTTGTAATGGTTTAGAGGCTGCACATATATTAACAAGATACAAACATTTATTTTTTCATCTTTGCACTTCGAGTTGAAAAAACTGATGGACCAAATAAGCGACATTTCAAAGCATTTATTAAAACCAAACTTCAAAAGAAGTTTGACCAAAAAGCGTACAACTTTTTGGCAAATGATGAAGTGTATGCTGCGATTTCAATACCGTCCTTCTTTACTTTTGGTATTGACCACTCTTGCTGCGGGCATCTATATTTTTTCACCCCTGTCCTTATTGTCCGAGCATCCTCTTTATATTCGGTATTTAGATGACTTATTTATTCTGCTCGTTCTATTAAAAGTTTTATCGCACGAAACACATCGATACACGAGATACAAAGCCAAAACCAGAAGATTCTGTGATTAATTGATACTAAAAAAGACCATTCA